>CAZPNF010000165.1:0-5455 GCA_964587715.1 uncultured bacterium
CCTGGAATATCTCAGCAAAAGGTAATTACAAACGTAGAACTTCTTTCCACAGTATCAGACGAACTGGCATACAGAGGAATGGAACGCCTGAAATTAAGTAAAGGAGCAGAGATTTTTTTGTTGGAGAAAGGGAAAAAAAACGACCTTACACATTTTGTTGTAAATCAATTTTGTCACGGGTTGATGAAACAGGGAGTAAAGATATTCACTGTCGATACGGATACCGCAGCCGTTAGAGGCATTCTTCTTTCTTTGATTGTATCCAGGGCATCAGTGCGGTACACCAGAATTTCTCGTAAGGGATTCTGGGGAAAGGCCGTATTGGAAAGAGAGGCAGAAGTCAATCTTTCACTTCGGGCAGTGGATGAGAAAAATCGTAACATACTATGGGTAGGAAATCTTACAACGAATAAAAGGAACCGGATTCCGCTCTCAGAGTTAGACTTTGTAGAGCAGAGGGGTTTTCTTTTAGGGAAGCCCAACCGTCCTATGGAAAAGGGAATCCGGCGATGGGCTGAACCTATTTTTGTCGGTGGAGTTACAGCAGTGGTAGTTTATCTTTTCTACAGTGTTAGGACTAAATGATCAGCGAAGATTGGGAGTATTTATGAAAAATCATCAGAGAAACAAATGTCTATTTTTTCTTATTTTTCTCAGTTTAATTGTATGGAGTTTTGGAGGATGTAATAAAGAGAGTGTTAATCTCAGTAAAATGACGCCTGAGGAGCAATTTGCATATGCTAAGAAGATATTTGATAAAAAAGATTACTATAAAGCAAAGATGCAATTTATGATCATTACCATGAACAATCCGGGTAATAAGATTGTAGAAAAAGCTCAGTTCTACCTGGCAGAATCTTACTATCATTTAAAAGAGTACATTACTGCTATAGAGGAATACAAAAAGCTTGTTCGCAGTCTCCCAACAAGTCCTTATGTGGATGATGCTTCTTACAAGATTGGGATGTGTTACTACAAATTATCTCCTGGATATGCACTTGATCAGGAATATACTATTAAAGCTATTTCTCAATTCCAGCAGTTTTTAGAAGATTATCCTGATTCTGAGTTAAGACCGGAAGCAGAGAAGAGATTGGCAGAGTGCCGGAATAAATTGGCTGAGAAAGAATACAAAAATGGTGAACTCTACAGAAAAATGGGTTATTACCGGGCTGCTGTTATATCTTTTGATAGTGTACTGGAAAATTACTATGATACAAAGTTTGCTGATGATGCCCTCTATTGGAAGGGAGAGTGTTTAAAAAGATCGGGAAGATTTGAAGAAGCTGAGAAAGCTTTTAATGACTTCTTAACGAAATATCTCAGGAGTACCCGGGCAGAAAAAGTAGAAAAAAAATTGAAAGATATCAAAAAAGAACTGGAACGCCGTTCTGAAAAAGCTTCGGGGGGACCAGACAAATAGATGAAAATCGGACTCTTTGGCGGAACATTTGATCCGATCCACTTTGGACATCTAATTATTGCTGAAACAGTAAGAAGTGATTTTGGTCTGGATCGGATTCTTTTTATACCGGCAGCAGTATCTCCTCACAAAGCAAAGACTTCTCTTTCACCTGCACCACTGCGGCTGACAATGGTAGAATTGGCATTAGAAAATACTCTCTATTTTGAAGCTTCAGACGTAGAGATAAAACGGGGAGGGTTTTCCTATACAGTGGAAACAGTTCAGTGGTTTCAGGAGTCCGATAATTGGAAAGGGAATGAGTTCTATCTTCTTATTGGTAGTGACAGTTTGCTTGAGCTTGGAACCTGGAAGGACCCCGATAAGATTTTAGGAAAAATCCCGATATTGGTGATGGAAAGACCTGGATTTGATTCTGGAAAAGCCGAAAAACAGTTCCAGAAGAGAATTGTCCCGGTCAAGGTTCTCTTTATTGATATTTCTTCCAGTGAGATTCGACGAAGAGTAAAAGAAGGGAAATCAATTCGATACTGGGTTCCTGAAAAAGTAGAGGAATATATTAGACAAAAGAGGCTTTATCTGTGATGCTTGTCTCCTTTTGGCGGTGGATTGGCCAGAAAGTATTCTCTTTCTTCTATGAGATTGGCACCATGTCAGTGCTTCTCTACCGTATCTTAGGAAATACTAAATACATATTTAAGGACAGGCATCTTATTTTGAATCAGATGTACAAGATCGGAGTAAGCTCTCTTCCTCTGGTTACGATTGTAAGTATTTTTACGGGAGCTGTTTCCTCATGGCAGGCGGCCTACCAACTTAAGGGTGTGCTGGGAGGCATGGTTTCTCTTAATTTCCTGGGTGCTGGAGTAAGTGCTGCGATTCTCATTGAGTTATCCCCCGTACTTGTTGGTATTGTTCTTGCAGGGAGAGTGGGCGCTTCTATTGCAGCAGAACTGGGCACAATGCGAGTGACTGAACAGATCGACGCCTTAGAAACACTGGCGATTGATCCAGTCCGCTACCTTGCCGTTCCTCGTTTTACAGCTGGATATACGATGCTTCCAATTCTTGTGATCTATTCAAATCTTATTGCTCATTTTGGAGCTTATGCAGTAGCATTTTTCCTCCTGGATATTTCTACTACTGCTTTTTTTGGTAGTATAAGGGCTCACTTTTTGTTGTATAATGTTTTTTCTGGATTGATAAAGGCATTTGTTTTTGGTGGGGGAACAGCTCTGATTGGATGCACTATAGGTTCCAGAACGATGGGAGGGGCGGAAGGAGTTGGCAAGGCCACAATCAAGGCGTTTGTCTATTCCTCTGCTTTTATCCTGACGGCTGATTACGTACTGGCAATGGTTCTTTTTTAAATCTATGATTGAAATAAAACATTTGGAAAAATCTTTTTCTGGTAAGATTGTCCTGAATGATATTAATCTAACCATTTCCAAAGGAGAATCTCTTGTAGTTATCGGAAGAAGCGGCTGCGGCAAGACTGTGCTATTAAAATCAATTATTGGTTTAATTAAACCTGATGATGGCGAAATCATTGTAGATGGAGAAACAATTACCAGTATGGATCGTAAAAATCTTTTCCGCATAAGGAAAAAGTTCGGTATGCTTTTTCAGGGAGCTGCTCTTTTTGATTCTATGACTGTTGAAGAAAACATAGCACTTCCACTTCTTGAACACACCGATCTTTCGATTTCAGAGATTCGGGAAAAGGTTCAGCAGAAGCTGAAAGAAGTAGGCCTTCCAGGAATAGAGGAGAAAAAGCCAGCAGAGCTTTCGGGAGGGATGAAGAAGCGAGTGGGATTGGCAAGAGCTCTTATCATGAATCCGGAATTTGTTTTGTTTGATGAGCCTACAACTGGTTTGGATCCTGTTATGGCAGATAATATCAATAATCTTATTTTAAAAACCCATCGGAAACTGCATATTACTTCGATTTCTGTAACTCACGATATGGTTAGTGCTTACAAGATAGGAGACAGGATTGCTATGCTCTATGAGGGAAAAATCATTTTTGATGGTTCTCCAGAGGAATTAAGGATTACCAGTGACCCTGTGGTAAAACAGTTTGTTGAGGGAAAAGCACAGATAGAATAAATAATTCGCACTTGAAGAATGTGACAGGTGCTGCCTCTGCAAAGAATAGTGGAAGAATTGGTGACAAGGAAGTTTTGTCGGTATTGGTTGGGTAGCTGAGAGCCCTCGCTCTCAGCTTCTTCAAAGAATAGTGGAAGAAAACTTTGCGAAGGTTTTAAACTTTCGCAAGGTTGTGAATTACTTTAAGGTAGGGATGCCGTTTCTTGAAGAGATGGCATCTCTGAGACACAAAAATATTCAGGAGGGAAGTTCATAGATGATTAAAAAAAATATCTCGACACTTTTTTGTTTATCGCTTGTTGTAGTCGTTTATGTCATGATTTGGAACGGATGTTCCCGAAGCAGAGACAAAAGACAGTCGAATATCCGTGTTCCAAAAGATAAATTACAGCTCACCCAGGAAACAGCGTCTAGCTTTGCTCAACTGGCTTTGAAATGTATACATAAGGAATATCCCAATAAGCTGGATCATGTCATAAACAATGCAAGCGAAGTACAAAATCCCAGGTCACTGCATCCTGCATTTTATGGTTGTTTTGACTGGCATTCATCCGTTCATGGGCACTGGATGTTAGTGCATCTTCTGCGGCTCTTTCCTGATTTACCAGAAGCAAATGGAATCCGTTTTGCTTTAGACAAAGACTTGTCCGCTGAGAATATTATAAAAGAAGTTCAATATCTTGGACAAAAAAATCGTAAGTCATTCGAACGTACCTACGGCTGGGCGTGGTTATTAAAACTCGCTGAAGAACTCCACAATTGGGACGATCCAGAGGCGCAACACTGGTCAAGAAATCTTACCCCACTTGCACGAGCCATTGTTAAACGTTATCTTGATTTTTTGCCGCGGCAAACCTATCCTATTCGCAGGGGAGTGCATGCAAACACAGCATTTGGGATTGCCTTTGCTCTGGACTATGCCAGAGCAGTTAGTGATAGAGGGTTAGAAGCACTGCTTGTAAAAGTCAGCCTGTCCTATTATGGTAAAGATAAGAACTATCCTGCCTCGTGGGAACCCGGGGGAGATGATTTTTTCTCACCGTGCTTAATGGAAGTAGATCTTATGCGAAGAGTGATGAAACCAGCAAAGTTTAGAAACTGGTTTTATTGTTTTCTTCCAGATATAGTTAATGGAGGATACAAGAATTTGCTTGAACCAGCAACAGTGAGCGATAGAAGTGATCCCAAGCTTGTTCATCTCGATGGATTGAACCTCAGCCGGGCATGGTGTATGCTGGGCATTGCTTCTGCACTGCCTTTTGATGATCCTGTGAGAAAAATACTAGTTCAGTCTGCAATTCACCATGCAGAAAGTGGGGTCGTTCATGTTGCCAGTGGTAATTACGAGGGGGAACATTGGCTGGCTTCTTTTGCGGTCTACATGTTTTCGATGTTGGATCAGTTCTCTATGCTATAAATATGGTACGCCTAACGGCGTTTAGAGCCCAAATTTCATCAAGTCGGGATTTTAGAAAGAAAAGTACTCTTTAAGAACGGGATCAAGTAATAGTATAATAGAATGATTGAAGACAAAAAAAACTGCCTTAATAACTCATAATAAGGATTTGTCTGTCAGGTATATTTGTGATGAAAAAAACTCGCTCAAAATATGTATGTCAGTCCTGTGGTTATGAATATCCCCGATGGCTGGGGAAATGTCCGGAGTGTGGGAGCTGGAATAGTTTTGTAGAAAAGCAGGTTTTATAACATTTGCAAAAGTTTAGTTAGGATAGAAGGTGATATTATGAAAGTATTAAGCTATCGTGTCATGTTGAGAAAAGAACCAGAAGGTGGATATACGGTTATAGTTCCTTCTTTACCAGGGTGTGTTACATACGGTGATACCATTGAAGAGGCAATTGAAATGGCAAAAGAGGCGATTGAATTATATATAGAGAATCTGACCGAACATGGTGATGAAAT
>CAZPNF010000166.1:0-5453 GCA_964587715.1 uncultured bacterium
AGAATCTCCTGCCACTCAACATTTCTCGTTCCCGGTCTTAGACTGGGAACGCCTTATGTGGAGGCTAAAGCCTCAGGTATTCGCTCCAAGTCCGGAGACTGGGAGCGAGATACATTCCCACTTCAAAAGAAACACGAGTCCTGGCAGAAAAATATCATCCTGCAAAGGATATAAAATCTTCTCATAAAAATGAATCTCTTCAGGTCTGGCTTTTCGCACAATATTCTCAAACATGAAATAGTCTCTTTAAAGAATATACTTCGTAAGATCTTCGTCCTCTACTATGTCTTTCAAGCGTTTCCGGACATCATCTGCCGTAATCTTTACTATCTTGATACTTTCGTCCGGCAGCTTATAAAGTACATCTTCTAAAAGTGTGCTCATAATTGTATGGAGACGCCTGGCACCTATGTTCTCTGCCCTATCATTTACAACAGTGGCTGTTCTGGCAATCTCCCGAACAGCTCCTTTTGTGAAAGTGATTTTCACCCCTTCGGTTTCAAGAATAGCAGTGTACTGTTTGACAAGAGCATTTTCTGGCTCTGTGAGGATTCGGACAAAATCCTCCGTGGTAAGACTGTTCAACTCAACACGAATGGGGAACCTTCCCTGAAGTTCGGGAATCAAATCAGAAGGCTTGGAAACATGGAATGCTCCCGAAGCAATAAAGAGGATGTGATCCGTCTTAACCATTCCGTATTTTGTTACAACATTTGTTCCTTCAACTACAGGAAGAATATCACGCTGTACCCCTTCTCTTGAAACATCGGGACCTGCACCCTGGCTATTCCCCGCAATTTTATCAATCTCATCTAAGAAAACAATGCCTGACTCCTCAACTCTCTGAATTGCTTCCCCGACAACTTTCTCCATATCAATGAGCTTTTGCACCTCTTCTGCAATCAAAACATGTCTGGCTTCGGCCACCGACATTTTACTCCTCTTCCGCTTTTGAGGAACCATACCACCAAAAAGATCCTGAATGTTCAAACCCATTTCTTCGATACCCACGGGAGAAAAAATCTGGAGCATCGGGAAAGAATCTGCTGCGACATCCAACTCTACCTTACGGTTTTCCAACTTCCCTTCTAAAAGCTGTTTTCTTAACTTCTCTCTCGTTCGTTCCTGTCTCTCCTCAATGCTTTCCTGAGAAAACGCCTCTAAATCTAAAGATACGCCATGTTGCCCTACCTTCTTGTGCTCTCTTTCTGGTTTAGTTGGGGGGAAAAGAAGATCCAATAGTCGTTCTTCGGCCGCTTCTTTAGCCTTATCCTGTACCTTATCAGTCCACTCTACCTTTACCATCGATACTGCCAGGTCAGTAAGATCACGAATGATGGATTCTACGTCCCTGCCAACGTAACCTACTTCAGTAAATTTAGAAGCCTCGACCTTGATAAACGGAGCTTCTGCCAAACGTGCCAATCTTCTGGCAATTTCTGTCTTACCCACACCTGTTGGGCCAATGAGAATGATATTGTTCGGCATGATTTCTTCCCGAAGATCTTCCTCAACCTGCCGTCTCCGCCATCGGTTTCTCAGAGCAATGGCTACCATTTTTTTTGCCTTATCCTGCCCAATTATGTATTTATCCAATTCTGCTGCTATTTCGCGCGGAGTTAATCCCCCTGACTTATCCCACTTATTCCGCCTGGATGTTACACTTCCATCTTTCATTACAACTCCTCAACAACAATACGGTTATTCGTATAAATACAGATCTTTGCCGCAACCTGGAGAGCCTCTTTCACAATGCTAAGTGCATCCATTTTAGTATGCTGGATAAGAGCCCGTGCCGCTGCCAGAGCATAGGGTCCTCCTGAACCAATGGCTACTACATTATCATCGGGCTCTATGATCTCACCTGTGCCAGAAATTACCAGCATACTTTTCTTATCTACTACTACCAAAAGAGCTTCCAGACGGCGAAGATACTTGTCTGTTCGCCATTCTTTTGCCAGTTCTACGGCAGCACGATAGAGGTTACCGTGGTAGTGGTCTAAAGTTTTTTCAAACTTGTCAAAGAGAGTAAAAGCATCCGCTGCTGCTCCAGCAAACCCGGCTAAAACAGTATCGTTGTACATTCTTCGTACTTTTTTTGCTTTCTCTTTCATCACTGTTTCGCCAAAGGTTACCTGACCATCCCCTCCAAGAGCAACCTGATTGTTTCTCCTGACTGCTAAAATCGTTGTAGCACGAAATTTTAAGTTCTCCATTTACTTAATCCTTTTAAAATATTTAAGATAATCTGACTTTGTTGTAAGGAGCAGCACTGTACTGCTGTCAATAGTTGTTCTGTAGGTATCAAGGGTTTTCAGGAATGAATAAAATTCAGGATCCTTGTTGTAAGCACTGGCATAGATTTTTGTAGCTTCAGCATCGGCTTTACCCTGAATCTCCTTCGCTTTCTTGTAAGCTTCCGATGTAATTCGCTGAAGCTCCTTATCCCGCTTACCCTCGATATCCGCCATTTGTCCCTGTCCTTCGGATCTATACCTCTCGGCAATTCGCTTACGCTCCGAAATCATCCTGTCGTATACCTTTTTTCTCACAGCCTCTACGTAGTTAATCCGCTTAATTCTGACATCCACCAGTTCAATTCCATACTGCGGAATAACCTTGCGAGCCTGCTTCAGAATCTGACGGGTTACATAATCTCTCCCACGTTTAATGGATTTACTTACCTCGGAAGTATCCCGTACTAGTTCTACATCGTAACTGGTAAACTTTCTGTTTGAATTTCGCACAAGTTCCAAAAGAATATTATCAGAAACAAGATTACGTACCGCTGCGGCGATAATGTCATCCAATCTTCCATGAGCTCCTGTCTCGTTGCCAACCGACTGAAGAAACTTCAAAGGATCTACAATGCGCCAGCGAGCCGTTAAATCCACCCAGATGTACTTTTTGTCTTTTGTGGGAATCTGGTTGGGATTACCATCCCACTCCAAAATGCGTTTTTCGAAGAAATTGGTTACCTGAATAAAAGGAGTTTTCCAGTGGAGACCTGCTTGCGTAATAGGCTTCCCAATGGGTTCCCCAAATTGGGTAATGATCACTTGCTTCGTCTCCCTCACAGTATAGAATCCATTACTGAGAACAATAATAACAAATAATATTACCACGCCTAATAAAATGTATCGCTTTTTCATTGTAATCCTCCTTTTTCCAATGGGAGAAACGGAAGTAATCCCTTTTGACTCTCATCGAAGATATATTTGCGCTTCACTTTTGGAAGAATTTCATTCAACGTTTCTAAGTAGAGTCTCCTTCTGGTAACGTCTTTTGCTAAATTATAGGCTCGCCAGACAGACAAAAAGTTAGCAGCATCTCCCCTGGCTCTGTTAACTCTGTTCAGAGCATATCCTTCTGCAGTCTGAATCATCTTTTTTGCCTCTCCCTTGGCTAACGGAATTTTCTTGTTGTACGACTCCCATGCCTGGTTAATCATCTTCTCTTTTTCCTGTTTTGCTTCGTTCACATCGTTAAAAGCTGGTTTAACCACATCTGGCGGATTCACATCTTGAAGTTTGACTGTAACAATTTTTATACCCGGTCTGTAACTGTCCAAAATTTCCTGAAGATCTTGCTGAACCTGTTGAGCCACCTCCATCCGCCCTGTTGTAAGAACCTCGCTCACACTCCTATCACCCACAACCTTTCGCATGACTGATTCAGATATATCTCTTAGAGTTTTTGTTGCATTGCGTACATTAAAAAGATAATCTTTCGCATCCTTGATTTTGTACTGAACAATCCACTCAACTACAGCGAGATTTAGATCCCCTGTGAGCATTAGGGATTCCCCAAGATAATTGTTAGTCGAATAAACGGTCTGAACGCCTGCCTTGACAGTACTGAACCCAAATTCTTCTTTGAAAATGTACTTCACCTTTACTTTCTTAGCTGTTTCAATACCGAATGGAAACTTCATGTGAAGCCCAGGCCCTGTGGTTCTTACATATTTTCCGAACCGCTGAATTACTCCTTGTTCATCCGGTCCCACAGAGTAGAGAGCAGATACTACGAGAACCAGAATAAAAATCCCTGTGATTACCAAACCGATGTTTTTTCGGTTAAACGAAGCAGGGATTTCTACTTCTTCTCCTCCGACACGAATTGTTTTCTTAAAAGCAGTCATAGTACACCTCCTTTGTTAATAAAATTAAAAGTCAAAATTCAAACAGCAAAATTACAAACAAAATATAAAATCTCTTGATTCAATTTTGATTTGTCATTTTTCATCCTTCGGCCCTGCTCAGGACAAGCTTTAATATTTGATTTTTACATTCTCAATAGATCGCTGTTTTGTCGAGACAGGAAATTGCACAGGTTTTGTTATCTCATCAAATCTTCCTCCTCAATCGTGCAACAGGAATCATCGTCTGCTCACGATACTTTGCAACAGTTCTTCTGGCTACAATAAAACCCTCCTTTCTCAATAACTCAGATATAGTCAGATCATTAAAAGGTTTCTTGAAATTCTCTTTTTCAATAATTTCCTTGATCTTTGCTTTAATCAATTTGTTTGAAACTTCTTCTCCACTGGTTGTCTCAAGCCGTTCGCTGAAAAAATACTTTAATTCAAAAACTCCGAAATCTGTTTGAACATATTTTCCATTAGTCACCCTGCTGACAGTAGAAATATCCAGTTCCACATCATCTGCTACATCCTTCAAGATCATAGGCTTAAGGTATTGCTTTCCTTTTTCAAAAAACTCTCGCTGTTGTTCTAAAATAGATTCCATTACTCGCAGTATGGTGGATCTCCTCTGATAAATGGAATTGATCAGCCAACGAGCCGATTCCAATCGCTGCCTGATGTAGTCACGCGTTTCCTTACTCACCTTATCCTTTTGTTTAAGAAGCAGCTTATAGGATTCATTAATACGGAGCCTCGGAATACTCCAGTCATTTAAAGTAATAACAAAATCGTCTTCCACTCTCTTTACTATTACGTCAGGGATAATATAATTTTCTGCTTCTGAAACGTATCTTTCACCCGGCTTGGGGTTCAAACGAGAAACAACTTCCATAATTCGTTTTACCTCGTCAAGAGAAACGTCCAGTTTCTTAGCAATTTTTTCAAAACGCTTGTTTGTAAAATCATCAAAGCATTCCTGAAGCATTCGGATAGATAGCTCGTCTCTCGGCTCTTTCTCATAAAGTTGAATGAGAAGACATTCTTGAAGATTCCTTGCTCCAATTCCCACAGGATCAAACCGTTGAATCACTGATAGAACTTTTTCTATAGTCTCTTCTGTGGTATTAAAATTCTCTGCAATAGAATCCAGGTCACAGGCAAGATACCCATCATCATCAACACACCAGAGAATGTACTCGCCAATTTCCATCTCTTTATCTGACAGTGGAGAAAGCCGAAGCTGTTCAAAAAGATGGTCCATCAACGTTACAGGAGCCGGCTCAATATGTTCCAATTTCTCTTCACGATG
>CAZPNF010000167.1:0-5406 GCA_964587715.1 uncultured bacterium
AAAAAATCAGCTCTGGGATTGAGCTGCAGTTATGTTGGTATGCCTTCCTGGGACGCTACGGGCGGCAAGGCGCCAGAGGTTTCTGCCAGTCATTTAGTTGCTGGTCTTTCACTGGGGCAGAGGCTGGATTGGATAAGTCGAACTCTCGCAATAGGCATTAACCTTAACGTTCTTTCCAGCCGATTTGATACCTATTCTGACTTCGGTCTGACTACTGATGTGGGGCTTCTTTTCAAGTCGAACAGGTTTACTCTGGGATCGTTTGGACTCGGGATTTTTGACTACGGTATTGTTGCGTGTGGGCTTTCTCTGTCCCATGTAGGTACCAAAATGAAATTTGATACTGAATCTACTTCTCTTCCCAGGACAGGACGTTTTGGTGTTTCTCTTTTGTTGGGACGATACAGAGGATGGAGTTTGCTTTTAGCGTCAGATATGATAGATGTTAAGAATAGAGATATAGTAATAGGAGCAGGGGCTGAAATCTGGTGGAGTAGTTTTCTGGGATTTAGGTTAGGATATCGAGAAAACAAGGAAGACCTGGGTGATTTTAGTTTTGGTTTTGGTGTACGCTGGAATGATGTGATAAAATCCCTTCTGGGACTTCCAAGCCGCATTGGTGATGCACTGGAAATGGATGTGGCAGATGTTGGTTACGGTGATGTTCTCCAACAAACTTATCGGGGGAGTATTTCTCATTATCCTGTGGCTCCAGAGCCCTTCCTTCTAAATGATGCCAGAGTAATGGTTTCCGCGACTGCTAATGGTTTTTCTCAAGTTACTTTAAATTGGGAAGAAGCCTCCGATCCTGATCCTTTTGATAAAGTCAGATATTTGGTTATTGTCGATAGGAACAAACAGCGGATAAAAAAAGCTCTTAGTAATATAGAACGAAACATGGATGATTTCCTGAGTTCTTCTCTCAAGGATTCTCTTTTAGTATCAGAGTCACTTTCTTCAACAAAGTATGTTACTTCCGTAAGTGAAGGGGGTATCTATTACTGGGCTGTAGTTGCTTACGATCTGGCTCAACATGCCCGGGTGGCTAAAAAAGGTAAGAACTATGTGGCTGAGTTTGTGGTTCCTACTTACGATCTTCTTGTCAAAAATTTTGTTTTTACTCCTACCACATGGATAACAACTACTCCGGAACAGGGGACTTTTTCTTTCACAATTGCCAACGTGGGAGCTGTTCCCTCTGGTAGATTTCGGGTTATTGTCCAGGATGTATTTGCAGGTGGAAGACCAGTAGCAAATTCAATGGATGATACTCTTTTTGTGGCTGATCTTTCCGGCCTGGATGTTGGCAAGGATACTACGTTTCAGATTCCATGGATGACCAAAAAGCAGGGAGCACATATTATCTCTGAGACAGTGGAATCTCTTTCAGAATGGCCAGAACTCAATAAGAAAAACAATGTAAAACAAGAAAAGATTGTATCGGTACCCAAGGGTGAATTGTTAGCTCCTGATTCAGTGAAAGTTACAGCTACCAGCTATAAGTTTGCGGAGATTCCCTTTGTTCCCGAAGTCTATTTTAGACCGCATTCAAGCTATGTAGATTCTGTTTACTACACAAGTAAAAGAGTTGCTCATTCTGTTTTGCTTGCTCTGGCAGATAGGCTCAAAAAGAATCCTGCCGTAACTATTAGAGTGCTGGGATTTATAGACGTTTTGAGTGGAGAACATGATCCAAAGTTAGCAGATGAGCGAGCAGAGAAAGTAAGAGAGAGACTTATTGAGTTGGGTGTTTCTGCATCCCAGGTTATTGTAGTAAAGAATCATCCTGGAAAAGTTTTAGGCCGGCGGAGGATACCAGCTAATCCGCAGGATGCCAAATGGGTGATGGAACAAAATCGAGTGGTTCGATTTGTGGTTCCCCAGAAAGATGAGGCTAAAATATTCAAGCCATATAAAATAGAAGTAGATACAACTCTTAAAGATAGTGTCAAATTTAATGTTAAGATTATATCACCTGCTGGGGTCCTCAACAGGGAGTTAAAAAGTGATTCCAGTCTGATCGATTTAACCAGCAGGGAATTGGTGTCAGGTGATAGTCTGTGGGGAAATTTCTCGTGGAATGGGGAGGATAAAGAAGGAAACCTTGTCCCGCGAGATAAATGGTATTCTTACCGCTTGATATTAACTGATACATTGCAGCGCACTTTCAGAACAAGGGTGGACTCTGTTTATCTTAGAGAAAAGAGAACAATTCGCAAACGGGAGATTTTTGGTGCAGCAAAATTTGCGCAGGTGGAACCTGTTTACCAATTCTATTGGGAACATCTGATGGACATTGCAAGAGAATTGGTTCAGAATCCTACAATGCGAGTGAGATTTGAAGGGCATGCTTGTACTATAGGACCTGCGAGAGTGAATGATAGGCTGTCTTATCGGAGAGCTCAACGCTTTACGCTTGCCTTTAAGAATCGTCTGAAAGAAACCTATCCTGATGATTATAGAGAAACCTGGCAACGGATTGATCCTCCTGTGGGATTTGGTGAAAGAGTACCTCTCAGGGTAAAAATAAAAGGGCAGGGAAAAGTTCTCCTGGGCGACAATAATTCACCTATTGGTCGATACTTAAACAGGAGAATTATGGTATTCCTTTACAGCGAACACTGAAAGCATTGGATTTATTCTTTGGCACAGTTTCTGCGTTTCTTCTGCTTAGAATGTAAATAACCAGTTGAAAAAAATTTTGACTGGTTATTTACATACAGGAAAATTTTCTATGTATCTATGTATTAGCAGCCCCTTAGGAGGATTTGATTTATGAGAAAGGTGGTAATCTCCATTCTTTTGTGTCTGTTTTTCGTGCCCCAGTTATTTAGTGCAGATACCATTGTGACAAAAAAGAATAGAAAGTACTACGGGAAAGTTATCAAGATAATTGAAAGAGGATTTGTAGTAAGAACAGTTGATGGGAATGTTATTGTTATCCCACAGGATCATATTTCCAAAATATTCCGTGACAACAAAGTTCTGGATTTTGAAAAGAGAATGAGTTATTATCGTGAAGTCAGACATCCTTTTCTCCCTTTTATGGTATTGGGTGTTGCGACAGGGATTTATTCGGTTAAGCGATTCCAGGACTATCAGAAAAACCACCGTAAAGCGGAAGATGAGAAATTAAAAAATGCAGGCCCGGACTATACTAATCTCAATGATCAGTCCAAAAGAGATCTGGCGTGGTCTGTTGTCTCAGCCCTTTTTAGTGCAGGATCTTTTTTTGTGGCACTCAGGCCAATGGAAGTAAGAGTTCCCATTGGACGAATCAATTTAAGTACAACTCACAATGGCTTTATGTTAGCTCTCCATTTTTGATCTCTTTTTCTATTCTTTCTTTTAGTAATTGGAACTTTTCAAAAAAAATGTAGTAAAAATGTAGAGTTTTAATTCTCTTGCGGAGCGGTTTTTTTCAGCTAGTTACGCTCCCTCGGGGAAGTAGAAGCTAATCCCATTTTGATGATATTGTATGAAAACTAACTCAGGAGGAAAAAAGATGTGGTCGTCAAAAACAAAAAGATGGTTTGCTGCTGGTTTAATTTTTATAGGAATAGTTGTTGGAATTATCTTTGCCTCAAATTTTAACTGGACTACAAAGGGACTTGCTTCTCGCAACAACAACCCTGTCATCCTGGGATCACAGCAGAGTCCTTCTGAGGATGTCTTAAGACTCCAGAATACTGGTAAGGCTTTTACTGCTGTTTCTAAGGCAGTTTTGCCCACGGTAGTAAGTATATCTACATCAAGAATTATCAAACGTTCTCCTGCAGATAATCAGTTCTTTGCTCCGCTTTTTAAGAACTTTTTTGGTAAAGAGTTTAAGCTCCCGCAGCCTGAGACTCAGAGATTAAAGGCATTGGGTTCGGGTGTGATTGTTAGTAAAGAGGGTTATATCTTGACAAATAACCATGTAATCAAAGATGCGGACGACATCAAAGTTATCCTGTATGACAAACGGACTTTTGAGGCAAAATTGGTAGGTACTGATCCATTAACCGAAGTAGCTGTTATTAAAATTAAAGGTGAGAATCTGCCGGTAGCCAGATTGGGAAATTCAGATGAGCTCGAAGTAGGTGAGTGGGTTCTGGCAATCGGGAATCCACTCGGCCTCTTTTCTACTGTGACAGCAGGTATTGTTAGTGCTAAAGGCAGATCGTTTGGGATTATTCGCGACAACAATTTAGATCAAAGCAAAGGTTCGTATGCGATCGAGAATTTCATCCAGACAGATGCAGCCATAAACCCTGGAAACAGCGGTGGGGCTCTCGTGAATCTGAAGGCAGAAGTGGTGGGAATCAATACAGCGATTGCAACTACCACTGGTTACTACGAGGGATACGGCTTTGCGATTCCAATAAATTTAGCCAAAAAGATCATGAGTGATTTGATCCAGCACGGCTATGTTGTGCGAGCCTGGTTGGGGATCGCCATGCGATCTGTGGGTGAACCAATTGCTGAGAGATTTAAACTCGATAAGCCCAGAGGTGTTTTTATTGAACAGGTTTTAGATGGAAGCCCTGCTCAGAAGGCAGGTCTTAAGGCCCTTGATATTATCCTGAAAGTAGATAGGAAAGAGGTAAATCAGAGTAACGAAGTTCAGAATGCAGTTGTACTAAAAAACCCTGGCGACATGATTACACTGACAATTCTCAGAGATGGGGTCGAGAAAAATATTCGGGTGAAGCTGGGACGGAGAAAGACAGAGAATAAAGGCAATAAGTTGGCCAGCGGTGAAACTATCTCAAAACTTGGTCTCAAGGTACAGAACCTTACAGATGAAATAAGATCCAGCCTTGGGGCATATGATAATGATAAAGGAATAATCGTAACAGAAGTAAAACCTTATAGTGTAGCAGCCGATGCAGGCATACAAAGGTATGATCTCATAACGAGGATTGAAAATTATCCTATTAGGTCGGTCTCAGATTATCGAAAAGCACTGCGGAAATTTAAAGGTGGCGAAGTTGTTATTTTCTATCTCAAACGGCAGGATACAACGATTCATGCTTTTGTGAAGTTGCCAAAGTAATTTTTTGACATTATATTATAGAGATTTTCTGCTTTAAGTCTTTTCATTTTCCCCCTCCTATATTTTTAAAGGGTAGGTTTTTTAAACCTACCCTTTTTCGTTGCAAATGAAATCGTTCATTCGTATATTTCAAATATGGATTTATCAAATGGGAAAAAGTGGGTAGATGTAGTTTTTCCTAATCCGCCTCTCCAAAAATTTACTTACGTGGTACCGGATCGGTTTCAGCAGGAACTATTCTTTGGGCATAGAGTTCTGGTTCCACTTGGTAACAGGAAAATGACAGGATTCGTAGTGGATTTTGTTGAACAGCCGGAAATCCATGACTTGCGTGAAGTAGAAGATATTCTGGATCCCTATCCACTCCT
>CAZPNF010000168.1:0-5382 GCA_964587715.1 uncultured bacterium
TTGTCAGCCGAGGATTAGAATGGATTTGAGTCAAAGATGAAGGGGAGGGCATTATTTCGCCTGTGGCGAAATAGCGAAGGGGATGAGGCAGGGTGGAAGTTTCGTCTTAGTGTAGAGGAGCTTGAATGGAGTAACTTATGGCCTTCAAAAAGGCAGATTCTTTGGCCACTTTCTTCTAAAGAAAGTGGCAAGAGCTCTTTTAAATACCCATCATTTCAAAATTTTGGGGGTCACCCTGAAATTACCATAAACTGTTTGCTTTCAAATCAACAATTTGGTATATTAAAAAAATGAAAACAAATTTTTCAGGAGGGAAAAATGAGTATAAAACTGATTTCTACTGTTATGGGTATTTTCCTGTTGTGGAGTGTCCTGCTTACGGCTTCGGCCCCAGAAGAGAAAGGTAAAATATTTCCGTACTCTTATCAGGAAAAGGTCTTAAAAAATGGGCTCGGGGTAATCATAGTCCCCATGGAAAGTTCGGGTCTGGTTTCCTACTACACCATTGCACGAACGGGCAGCCGTGACGAATACGAACCCGGCCACTCAGGCTTTGCTCACTTTTTTGAGCACATGATGTTTCGCGGCACAAAAAAGTATCCAGGTTCACTCTACGATAAGCTGATTACAGAAATGGGAGCGGATGCTAATGCTTACACTTCAAACGATCTTACCTGCTTCTATCTAAATTTCACATCCAGGGATCTGGAAAAGATAATGGAGCTGGAAAGCGACCGCTTCCAGAACCTCTGGTATACTGAGCAGGCTTTCAAAACCGAGGCAGGTACTGTGCATGGTGAATATCTGAAGGATCTGTCAAGTCCCTTTTTTGCACTTGAGGAAAAACTAATGGATACTGCCTTTAAAAACCATACCTACAAACATACAACAATGGGTTTTAGAAGAGACATCGAGGCAATGCCGACAATGTACAAATACAGCAAGTCCTTTTTTCAACGGTACTACAGACCGGAAAATATCGTTCTTTTTATTGTCGGCGACATTGATCCTGTTTCTACATTCAATCTTGTTGGAAAATACTACGGAAACTGGGGGAAAGGTTACGTTCCTCCAGAAATTCCTGTGGAACCAGAGCAGAAAGGAAAACGTCGGGCAGAGGTAAAGTTTAATGGAAAAACTCTGCCAATCCTTACAATCGCCTACAAAGCTCCTGCCTTTGATCCAGAGAGCATTGGGATGGCAGCCTGCTATCTTATGGGTGATCTGATTTTTGGAGAAACCAGTGATTTATACAAGAAACTGGTTCTGGATGAACAGCGGGTTCAGTTTATATCAGCGGACTTTTCTGCCAGTAGAGATCCCGGCCTCTTCACCATTTATACAATGATAAAAAAAGAAAATGACATCCATCCGATAGAAAAAGAGATTTACAGCGCAGTGAAATATTTTCAAACACACAAAGTAGGCAAAAAGAAACTGGAGGACATCAAAAGCAATTTCAAGTACAGTTTTTTAATGGGCCTTAACACACCTTCTCACGTGGCAGACAATCTCGCCCGTATAATTGCCATGACAGGTGACATCAAGGCTGTTGATCAGCTCTACACCAGCCTTGAAAAAGTTACACCAGAAAATATCCTTAATGCAGCAAATGAGTTTCTTATCAAAGACAAAAGAACCATTGTCATACTAAAGGGGAGGGAAAAATGATGGGGAAATCTTCGTATCTTTTGTTAGCAGCAGTTCTGACTTTGCTGACAGTACTGTCCTGCCAATCTTCAAAGGGAATCAAAACAGTTCAGCTTCCTGTTCCTTCTGACCCGACAATTTCATTCCGAATCTGGTTTAAGGTCGGGTCGCAGAATGATCCTGCGGGTAAAGAAGGACTGGCAGCTTTTACAGCCGCAATGCTGACACAGGCAGGCACAAAAGAAAACAGCTACGACCAGATACTGGAAAAACTCTATCCAATGGCTGCTGGTTATTCTGCTTCTGTAGATAATGAGATGACTGTGATCGCAGGACGGGCACATAAAGATAATCTCAAAAAATATCTCAGGCTTTTTACTCAGGCAATCATGGAACCTGCTTTTAAAAAAGAAGATTTTGAACGGATAAAAAGCAGTACATTAAATTATCTTGAAAAGACTCTTCGTTATGCCAATGATGAAGCATTTGGAAAAGAAGTGCTCTATCAGATGACTTTTAAATCCACTCCATACGGACATCCAGAAGCAGGTTTAATTGAAAGTGTTAAATCGATCAATATAGAAGATGTAAAAATTTTCTATCGGAAATATTACACAAGGGATAATGTTGTCATAGGCATTGGAGGCAGCTTTGATAAATCTGTGATAAAAGAGATCAAGACCTGTCTGGAAAAACTCCCCGGAGGCATTCCGCCCCGGGTCGAAAAACCGGATCCTGAACCGATTAATGATTTAGAGGTTACATTGGTGGAGAAAAACACACCCTCAACTGCTATAAGCTTTGGTTTCCCAATCGATGTTCACAGGGGTGAGAAAGACTATTATGCTCTCTGGATAGCTAATTCGTGGTTTGGTGAGCACAGGAATTCAAGCAGTCATCTCTATCAAGTCATAAGAGAAAAAAGGGGACTGAATTACGGAGATTACTCCTACATCGAATGTTTCCCCAACGGCTGGACAAGACAGTTCCCTCCGCCCAATGTTGCCAGACGCCAGCAGATTTTTGAAGTCTGGATCAGGCCTGTTCAGAATAAAGCGGCTCATTTCGCACTGAGAGCAGCCGTCATGGAACTGCAAAAACTCATCGACAACGGAATGTCACAAAAAGATTTTGACCTAACAAAAAAGTTTCTGAAGAAGTACCATCTTCACTATGCACCAACAACTAACATGAGGCTTGGTTATAAACTGGACGACCTGTTCTACGGGATAAAAGATCATCTGAAGACCCTGCCAGAGATGCTGGATAAACTCACACTGGATGATGTCAACGGAGCGATTAAAAAGCATCTCCAGTACAGGAACATGAAAATTGCCATGATTACCATGGATGCTGAAAAATTGAAAAAAACACTTATTATTGATGCACCGAGTCCAATGGAGTATGATACTCCCAAACCGCCTGAAGTGCTGGAAGAAGATAAAAAGATAGAGAAGTATCCTCTCAAGATCGAAGCCAAAAATGTAAAAATATTTAAAGCAGACGAGATGTTTGTACGATGAGATTATTTTATTAACTGAACTTTTTGCCGATCATACACAGTCTCAGACTGTGTATGATTTTATCTAAATTAGCGAGATCAGCGTGCTAAGGCGTAAGCCTTTTATCTGAATTCATGAATGAATAACCTATCCCTGCTCCAGCCGATATTCTTTGATGTAGAGAAGCAGAGCTGTCAGCCCGATAAAGAGGAGAGACATTCCAATAAGAATTAAGATGGAAGTCAGCGAGGAGATTTCTTTTGTAGGCAGGACAAAATTAAAAAGAGCACTTCGCACATTCCCTGAAGAAACTTTCTCCATGGGAGGAAAAAGAACGTGAAGATAGTGAACTACTGTAAAAAGCTTCACATTACCAGGAAAGAAGCTAACTGTACTCTCCCATCCGAAAGCAAAAAAGATACCCGCCATAACAGGATGCTTTATTGTCCCCCCTAAAAATCCAAAAAAAGGAAGATAAACAAGAAGACCCAGAAGTAAAACCCCACAGGTTCTTAAGAGTCTGGGAATGTTTGAGACCCATCCGCTAATGCCGTTATCCAGCATCATTACACTGTACGTTAACACAAGTGAGACGAAAAGAATCAATCCGGCAGTTATCACGCCAGCCAAGGTCTTGGCGAGAATTACAATTCCTCTGGGAATTGGCCTGACAAGAAGATAGGGAAGAGTTCTATCCTCCACTTCATCAGCTATAACAGCAGTACCTACAAAAAGAGAAATCAGGGGAAGAAGAAAATGAAGAAAGAGAAAAAAACTGACCTGCGGGAAAAGAGAAGAAAGAGATATCCCCTGTTTTTCTAAAAGGGGTTTTGCCAGGAGGAGAATAAGAGCACATCCAACCGGTATCAACGCGAGAACCATCATCCAGATTGTTCTTTTACTATGGATTCCGTTTCTCAAGAAAAATTGTAAAAGAAATCCCACAACATCACCTCACAAGATAGTCAAAAACAGCTTCTAAATTTTCATCAGGTGACCAGAGAGAATATATCTTTATACCACTCTCTACTGCAATCTTTGGCAGGCGGAGGTGGAATTCATCGGGCCGGTTGGTTTCCACTGTAAGCTGATTATTTTCTCTGTCGAAATGAACACTCTGGACATCGTCATACTCCATCAATTTTGCTGTGAGTAAAGTTACTCTGTCGCATTTAATTGTCACCTGGAGGGGATGAGTATCTATCAAGCGGCGAATCTCATAAATATTTCCCTCAGCAAGAAGCCTTCCGTGGTTGATGAGAATAATCTTATCCGTCATTTCCTCAACTTCGTGGAGAACGTGGCTGGATACAACAACTGTTTTCCCTTGATTCCCAAGCTCTTTGATCAGCTCGATTGTTGTTCGCCTTCCCAGGGGGTCCATTCCATTTAAAGGTTCATCAAGAAACAAAATATCAGGATCATGTGCAATCGCCTGTGCCATTTTTATTCGCTGACGCATTCCCTTACTGTAACTGCCTATTCTCTTATCCTGAGCTTTCTCCATATCCATCGTTTTAATAGCTCTTCTTGTTTTCTCTTCTGCTTCAACTCTGGAAAAACCGTGCATCCTCATTAGTGAAAAAACAAATTCCCATCCTGTGAGGTAATTCCAGAAAGTGTCCATTTCCGGACAATATCCAATCTGGCGGAGAATTCTGTAGTTATTCCAGACTGTTTCGCCTTTGATTATCAATTCTCCTTTACTCGGTTTTAGCTGACCTGTGAGAAGCCGGATAAGCGTTGTCTTACCAGCAGCATTGGGACCAAGAAAACCCGTAACTCCTCGTCCGATACCAAAATTGAGATTATTTACACCTATAACCTGGCCGTACCATTTAGATAAATTTTTAACCTCGATGTTCACCGCACCACCTCTGTAGGCCTGACTTTAATTTTTAACACTCCGAGAGAAAGTAAAACAATCCCTGCAAGCACGGCAAAACCCAGCCACAAAGAAAAGTGAAAAGGATGCTCCAGACCAAACAGCAGAGAACTCACCTGCTTCAAATCTGCATTCAAAGAGATCAATCCTATTCCATGAATCTTGTACAGTATCTTTTGTAAAATATCAGGGAAAGTAATCAGTGAAAAGAAAAAGATCGCTGCAGAGCTTGTATTCCTGCTTGCAGCGGAGAAAGCAAGGATCAATCCCCCCATTGTGAGCAGTACAAGAAAAACATATCCTGTTATTGAAAAGGGAATCCAGAAATATTTGTTAAAGAAAACA
>CAZPNF010000169.1:0-5381 GCA_964587715.1 uncultured bacterium
AAATGGGTAGCTGAATATTACCTTTCTTCCTGGGGTGAAGTAATCAGGGCTGCTCTTCCTCCTGGCATTCATAGAAAGAGTAAGCTTATCATCAAGGCTGTTGAGAATACCGCTCAGGCAGAAGAGTCCTTTTCTGAAACTCAAAGAGCAATTCTTTCTTCCCTTAAAAATAGGAAAAAAATTTCCTTGATGTGGCTTGAAAGAAAATTGGGGAAGAAAGGAATGCGATTTGAGGCGATGGCACTGGAGAAAAAAGGGTTAGTTCATATAGAACAGATTCTGGAAGAACCCAGAGTTAAGATTCGTTCTGAAACGTGGGTTTCTCTTGTTAAATCTTTAAGTAATGATGAAATTCAGAGTATTACAAAACGGGCTCCGAGACAGGGAGAAGTTTTAAGAACTTTGATAGAATCGGGTGGTGAAGCACGGAGGAGTGACTTAAATGTAGATATTTCTGTTATACAGAGGCTGAAGGAAAATAGATTGGTCAAACTCTGGAAGAAAGAAATCTTCCGTGATGCTTATCCTGGAATAGGATCTGAGCCTTCTATCAACATAAATCTTACAGAAGAACAGAAGAAAGTTCTTTTACGAATCGACAACGAAATAAAAAAGAAAAAATTTAACGTGCTTCTTCTTCACGGAGTAACTTCCAGCGGGAAGACTCAGGTTTACATTGAAGCAATACGAAAGGTTCTAACTCAGGGGAAAACAGCCTTGGTCCTGATCCCTGAAATTTCTCTAACACCCCAGGCAGTTCAGCGATACAGGGGAGCTTTTGGCAATGAGGTCGCTGTTCTCCACAGTAAGATGTCCTCAGGAGAAAGGTACGATTCCTGGCGTAAAATTCGTGAGAGTAAGTTCAAAATTGCTCTGGGTCCAAGATCTGCAGTCTTTGCTCCTCTTGAGAATCTGGGATTAATAGTGGTTGATGAGGAACATGAAAACTCGTACAAGCAGACGGATCCTGCTCCAAGATATAATGCCAGAGATGTAGCTGTTGTTCGAGGGAAGTTGAACGATTGTGTAGTCATTCTTGGTTCGGCTACACCGAGTCTGGAGTCCTACTACAATGTTTTGAGAGGGAAATACACTCTCTGTCAGTTAACTCAACGTATAGATAAAGTTCCACTCCCAGAAGTTATCCTGGTAGATCAAAAGAATGCGGGAAAGGGTAAGGATAATAGAGTCTTATCTCCGTTTTTGCAGCAGAAGATGAAAGAATATCTTGGGAGAGGAGAACAAATCATCCTGCTTCAGAATCGCAGGGGCTATGCAACTTTTTTGCAGTGTAAAGCATGCGGGACTGTGCTGGAATGTCCCAATTGTGCTATTTCTCTGACATATCATAGAAAAGGTCACAAACTGCAATGCCACTACTGTGGATTCGAAATGCCTGCTCCTGAAGTTTGTCCAGAGTGCGGTGGTGCCACACTTGATTATAAAGGTATAGGAACCCAGCAGGTAGAAGAGGAGGTTCTGAAATTCTTTCCCCAGAGTCGTCTGTTTCGCATGGATCGAGATACTATGAAGCGGAAAGATGCTCACAAAAAAATTGTTACAGAATTTGAAAAACGAAAAGGAGATATACTGCTTGGAACCCAGATGGTAGCTAAAGGTCACGATTTTCCAGGGGTTAATCTGGTGGGAGTAATTTCTGCTGATACTGGTCTTTATTTCCCCGACTTCAGGTCAGGTGAAAAAACATTTCAATTATTAACACAGGCAGCGGGTAGAGCTGGACGAAGAAATGTCAGAGGGAAGGTTATTATTCAGACACTTCATCCAGAAAACCCGGTTCTGCAATTCGTTATTGCACAGGATTACGCTGGATTTTATAAGTGGGTGATAGACCAGAGAAAAGAATTGAATTATCCACCCTGGGGAAGGCTTATTCTTGTTTGCTTCAAGGGAGAAAAGGAAGAAAGTGTGGCGGAGGCTGCGCGGGTTTTTGCTGAACTATCCGATGTTAATAATTTTATAGAACTGTTAGGCCCAAGCTTTGCTCCTCTTTCCAGAATCAAGGGTATGTATCGTTATCAGGTGATATTCAGAGCTGGGAAGGATAAAGATCCTTCTGGAAGGATTCTCAGGAAAAGTGTCAGGGATGTGTTAGGTCTTTTTTACGAAAAGGTACGTTTCCCCGGTGTTAGAATCTCTGTTGACGTGGATCCGGTAGACATGTTATAGCAAGTTTCCATGTTGGGAAAAAACAGCCTTCAAAATGAAAAGAAATCGCAAAAAAAAAACAAATAGTAACAATGTTGGCTCACTTTTTGCTAAACTAAATATTGTGTATTATTTTCGCAGTGGACTGGTTAAATTTTAACCGGAGGAGGACTCTTGAGGGTCGGTATTTTCTCTGATGTACATGCAAACCTTGAGGCATTGGAGATTGTTTTAAAAGCCTTAGAGTACGAGGGTGTGGATAAGACTATTTGCCCGGGAGATTTAGTAGGATATGGTCCTGATCCCAATCAATGTATAGAGAAAGTGATGGAAGCTGCTGATAAAGTAGTGGCAGGGAATCACGATTATGCAGCCTGCGGTATGCTTTCTACAGAGTATTTTAATGAATACGCAAGAATGGCTATTGAGTGGACATCCAGAGTGATCGATACTAAGTTTACGTATACCCTGAGCAATCTTCCCCTTACT
Source organism: uncultured bacterium (assembly GCA_964587715.1). Taxonomy (GTDB): domain Bacteria; phylum Zhuqueibacterota; class QNDG01; order QNDG01; family DSAB01; genus CAYYPT01. Next base: position 2,659 of record CAZPNF010000169.1, read on the forward strand.
ATAATTGAAGATGGAATCACAATGGTGCATGCTACACCAGAAGCACCGAACGGATGGCATTACATTTTAGATATTGCTGATGCTCGTAGGAGTTTTAGAGCATTGAAAAATTCGCTATGTTTTGTGGGTCACTCTCATATCCCGGTGGCATTTGTTCAGGATGAAAGTGGAAAGATTTCAATCCGCAATCCCTCTGAGCTGAACATTAAAATGGATGAAAAGTATATCATAAACGTGGGAAGTGTAGGACAGCCAAGGGATGGAGATCCGAGAACCACCTATGGCATCCTTGACACGGATAAGAAAAAGTTCTGGTTGAAAAGATTACCGTACCCTGTGGAAGAAGTTCAGAAAAAAATGAGAGAGGAAAACCTCCCTCCCTATCTTATTAACCGTTTGTCAGTAGGACAATAAAGAGGAATTCTATCATGGAGATTCCAGGTCGTGCTCACGATGTAGCTCAAACAATTTTGTCAAAAGAACAATTTGAGGAAGTCTCTGATTGTTTATCCAATCTGGCAGAGAAGCTTAGGGTAACAGCTACTTTTCTGGTCAACAGCGGAGGACGTATAATTGCCAAGAAAGTGCTTAGTCCCTGGAAGGTAGATTCAACTCTCCTTTCCACTCTGGCAGCCGGTAGTTATGCTGCAGCCAAAGAGATGGCCAGGATCCTGGGCGAAAATTCAAACTTCAAGATGGTTCTCCACGAGGGTGAAAGTCACAATGTTTTTGTTGCCAGTGTGAATAAGGATTTTTTCCTGATTGTTATATTTGAATCAGGCGTGGCACTGGGCATGGTCAGGCTTTTTACTAAAAAGACAATTATGCAATTACTCCCTATTTTATCAAAGAAAAATAAGGGAAGTGTTGATATGAACCAGATATTCAACAGGCGATTCCAGTCTCTGTTAGGGGAGGAACTGGATCGTTCTTTTAAGGAATAATTTAGATATCCAGAAAAATTATGAGGGTTGTGATATGTTTATACATTGGGCGCTGCGTGAAATTCACCTGAAAATCGTTTACTATGGGCCTGGTCTCAGCGGAAAGACTGCTAATCTCCAGTATATTTATTCCCGTATTGACCCTGCTTTGAAAGGAGATCTTGTAATGTTAAAGACAAAGGAGGAGAGGACAATATTTTTCGATTTTCTTCAGTTGGAAGTAGGGAACATTGACGGGAAAAAACCAAAGTTCAATCTTTACACAGTTCCTGGACAGGTTCATTACGATCTTACCAGAAAGATCGTTCTCAACGGAGTAGACGGGATCGTCTTTGTGGCGGATTCGCAGAGAGAAATGATGGATGCAAATCTTGATACCCTTTTAGATCTTGAAAAACATCTCATTGCTGATGGGAAAACTCTGGAAAATTTTCCGTGGGTTTTTCAGTACAACAAACGAGATCTTCTGTCAGCAGAACCATTAGAAGAAATGGAGAAAAAATTAAACTTTTTCAATGTACCATCTTTCGAAGCTGTAGCCATTGAAGGAAAAGGAGTATTTGCTACCCTGAAAGAGGTAATTAAACAGGTTGTATCAAATGTCCAATCTCAACTTGAAGGGAATCAAAGGATGATGGCATGATGGAAAAATCGGATATTCCCTCAACTGTAGAAGTCCCCGTTCAGGTCAGAATAGAATCTATTATGAAAGATTATGTTGAGGAAGAGCGGTGGAAAAGCATCTTCCTTTTTTCTTCTGAAGGACTTCTTATGGCAAGTTATGGGATTTCTCAGATATATAATGAAGAAAAATTGTTGGAATTTTCTTTCTCTTTGATTGATACAGTAAAACTCCTGGGTGAGCAACCTTTAGTAAAAGAGATCATTGTTAGAGGGGAAGAAAAAAAGATTCTTATATTCCGCTATTTTCATGCACTTGAGGATGACCTTGTCATTGCAGCCGTTGTTTCGAGGAAGAAAGGCTACAGAAGAGCCCTCTCAAAAGTAATCAGACTTATTTGCAGTTTGGGATAACTATTTATCTGCGCTGCCTCAATTTATTTTTGAAGCAATGCAAATATCATAGATGATGAAAAGTCCGGATCACAAAAAGATTATTCGAGCCTGGTGTATGTATGACTGGGCGAATTCTGCTTTTGCTACTACAGTCATGGCAGCAGTTTTGCCAATCTTTTTTCGGAACGTGGCTGCCGTTACCCTCCCAACTACCCAGCATCAACTTGCCACATCCATCTGGGGCTACACTACTGCCATTGCTATGCTTTTTGTGGCAATTCTTTCTCTCCTTTTGGGGCCAATTTCGGATTACAGTTCGTCCAAGAAAAAATTTCTGGCTGTTTTTGCCGGCATAGGTATTGTCGCTACATCTTTTCTTGCTTTTACAGGTATTGGGGATTGGGTGTGGGTGGTTGTTCTTTTTATACTGGGCAACATCGGTTTTGCCGGCAGCGAAGTATTTTACGATTCTCTGCTGCCACACATTGCACTGCCATGCGAAATTGATCGAGTTTCCACTAAAGGATACGCATTCGGTTACATTGGAGGGGGGATACTTTTAGCTGTTAATATCGGGATGATCTGGGTTTTACCGAAAACCACAATCTTACCCGGCGGGGAACCCGTTCCTCTTCTTGGTATGCAGCTTTCTTTCTTGACTGTCGGACTGTGGTGGGCTTTCTTTTCAATCCCTCTTCTTCGTAGTGTTCCGGAACCGTTGGGGGTACGAACAGGTCTGGCTGCTGGTGAGAACCCTTTTAG
>CAZPNF010000170.1:0-679 GCA_964587715.1 uncultured bacterium
TATTAAAATTCCTTTTGCAAAACTCAAGAGATCAAAGATATAAATATTTTGTCCACTAGAAAATCCTTGAATTATCTTCTTATTAATTTCCTCTTTGAATTATTACTCATACCTTGTTGAACCATAAAAAGAATTTCTTTTATCTGATTAGAGCGTGCAATATCGATTTTCGCATTTAACTGTGTTAAACTTAGAGATCGATCTTTTACCTCTACTAAAAGAACAATTTTATTATTTAACCAACATTCTATATCAGCAACCATACCCGAAGATGCATCAGATGCATTTACTTTTTCTCTCTTTATTTTGTCAAAAAGGTCAAACTTTTCAGAAATTGTCCTGAATAAAGTAGCAGTTATAGTTTCTAATCTAACACCACCCGATCTTTCTGAAATAAATTTATTAATTAAGTCAATGGATTGGTCTATACTTATTCTATTAGGTGTGGGATATATAACAATCACATCTGAAAGAAGATTATAAATTTCAAAAAGAACTTGATCAAAAACATCTTTGGTAAAAGTAACATTATCTTTTCGCTGTACAGTATTTAAAACGGATATTAACTTATCCCAATCAGTTTTATTCCTTTGTCTATCTCTATTCACAATGGAAACAGAAGTACACCGTAAGGGGTTATTTACATACGGTTCATTTGAGCCACCTAATACATTATAAT
>CAZPNF010000170.1:689-5374 GCA_964587715.1 uncultured bacterium
AATTGTTCTAGCATCAAAAGAACCAACACTATTATCAGCAACTTGTAAAGATCTGCAGTCAAGGGTATGGTCAACAGATTTGCTCAACAATTGAGTAGGAAGAACATATCTGTAAGATTTTGTATTACTAATTAGACAATCTTTGATTTTGCTTTTAAGAGCACTGTAATCATTACTAAGTGGTTCAACGGTATTCCCACTTTCGACCAATGTTTGAATATAATTCCAACGAGAGTAAAGATACTCTTTACACTTTTCAAAAAAGGGTGGGTCTAGTGTCATTTTCTACTCTATAATTAGTCCATAAAATTTCTGTCCTGTAAGATTTTATAGAAAGAGCCTTTTTAGTTTTTGAGATATGTATATACCAATCTTTGTATAATTCATCCATTAGTTTACATTTATATCCTGATATTGCAACTTTACCTTTAACATTATGTAATACATTGGCTAATTTTACATGGTCCTCATTAGACATTTCATATCTATATGCATTCTTGTCCCCCCTTGATTCATGAGGGTATGGAGGATCACAATAAAATAATGTATCTGAGCTATCAAACCGTTTGATAACATTTATTGCGTCATCATGCTCAATTTGAACCATCAATAATCTGGTCGCAATATATTCGAGTCCTTCAACACTGCCTAACCATCTTGATACTGCACCGGCCATTCCAGCTCTACTTGTCTTTAAACAATTTGCCCATCTACCATTTGAAGCCGTTTGAGCTAAGCCAGTTCTTACTTGTCTAGCTCTTATAAAAAATCTACGAGCCCTTTCTAAATCAGATAAGCCTTTACTATTACCATTTGCTTCTATCGCTAATTGAAATTCTTCTCTAGAAAATGGCGTCATACCAATAGCATAAAGCAACTCTTCTTCTCGGTCTCTTAAAACCCTAAAAAAGTTTACTACCTCACTATCAATATCATTATATGTTTCAACCTTTGATGGCTCTCGATTAAGTAAAACAGCTGCAGAACCACCAAAAGGTTCACAATAATGGAGAGTTTTAGGCAATAATGGAAGTAGCCAATCAAGATGACTAAACTTTCCACCATACCAACCAAATGCAATTATTTTTTTCTTTTTTCTTAAAACTTGACTTTCCATCTTAACACTCCGGTCTCTTATAACTCAGAATAAATATAAAAATCTCTTCTCCTTCGGCACTGTTACAGCAAGGTAGGGATTCCCTACGCAAAAATTAGGGTCGAAAGTTTTTAAGACTTAACTCTCTTATTATCTTATAATGCTTGTCGTTTCCTGTTAATAACGGCATAGCATTTACAACAGCTATAGCACCAATAAGAGCATCAGCAATCTGTAATGAGTGACTCAAAAAGTAACGTTCAATGTAAAACATCGCTTTTGAGGAAATATCTTCATTGATATATAATATTTTTGCATCCCAAATTCTTAACGCCTTTCTAAGTTCATTTAATTCTCTGTTATCCCTCATACCCTGAACAAGTTCCATATAAGTTATCACTGAAATAAAAAACTTATTTTGACTCTCTATTATTTCAAACGCTTTTTCATTCCCCCGCATATACCAGATCAAAACATCTGTATCAATGATCATTGAAAGCGCTCCTCTCTTAATTCGCGCACATATTTCTGGACATTTCTTACCAGATCATAATTTTTCCAGATACCATATAGTTTGCTTTCTGGATTCTCATTCTTAGATTCAGAATCGATAGGAATTAACTTTGCCTGGGGCTTACCGCGAAAAGTAATAATAACTTCTTCGCCCCTTGATACCGTTTCTAATAATTCTTTTGTATGGAACCTGAGATCCTTTGCTGTTGCTTTCATTTTGTATTTCCTATTTTAAATGTTTATACTATAAAATATAAACAGATTAAAAACAATATCTTTATTCTTCCTGCTCTCGAAGGTATTTCTCCCCTTCGGTATTTTTGCGGTGAGGTAAAAAACACTTCGTTACAGAAAATAACATGACATTATTGTGGACACATGTTATCTGCCTTCTTTAAAATTATCTATGCCACTTATTCTTACTCGTTCTTCTTCAACTATCCAAAGATGATATTTAAGTGGCTCCTTTGACAACAACTTGATAAGATGTTTGACTACTGATAACACATGAGGTTTATCCTGCCTTTTCAGTCGGAGAACAATCAAGCCAGGGAAATCCTGCGGTGGATACTCACGGATGTCGGCAAAATCGGTATCTAAAGTTACTAAAGCACGTTCCTCCCGCTGGCAAACAATTGAGATATCGCTGTCAGGGGATCCCTCAAGGTTTTCTTGAAACACAGTTATTGCATCGTACCCCTGTTCTGCAAACAAATTTGCAACATCGACAGGCAGATTTTCGTCGATTTTAAATTTCATCTCCTCACCTAAATCGGCATGCCTACAACTCGCTCTCGAGTAAGTTCGGCTGCATAAGCAATGGCAGCTTGTATAGATTCCATACTTAATGATGGGTAGCTTTTAATTATCTCTTCACGAGAAAGACCAGCCACCAAATTATCCAGTATAACCGAAACCATAATTCGAGTTCCTTTTATACATGCCTTACCATGGCATACCGATGAATCAACTGTTATGTAGTTTCGCCAATTCATTATTTAGATCCCTCTTCTTGGATTACTTCTATTACTCGTTAACAATGGTATAACATTACAACAGCGGCAGTAAATGTTTATACCATAAAATATAAACATCAAGCAGGTTAGAAACAATATTTTTATTCTGCTGAAGCGAGTTAGAAAAACAGTTCATGTCAGTAGACTCATTCAGACAACCATTTCAAGATAATCGATTCAACCCTTGTTGAAATACCAGGCAATCAGTGCTGCAAGCACAAATAGAGTAAACACCAAGATTCGCCGAAAACGCATAACTTTTTTCTCCCGTACCTCATCCAAGTAAAAGCGGTTTTGCCCAGCTTTAACCAGGATTCCTCTTAGTTTCTGTACCTCCAAGAGGACGCTTTTTGAAAGACCGACGTCCTCAAGTGATCTGGCATTCTCTGAAGAGGTTGCTCCTGCCTCACGAAACGCATGTATGATGTGCCGACGTTTTCCCGAGATGATCATCGGCGCAAATGATAAAATTGCTGGCATCAAATTTTTCTCCTTTGTCTCTCATCCAACAAGCCCCGTAACCGCTTCTCTCACAGTCTCAACTCCCACCAATTCGATACCAGTCTTTTTCTGCAAACCCTTCAGATTAACCTTCGGAAGAACTATCTTCTGGAACCCGAGACGCTCTGCTTCAGAAATCCGCTTGCTGATCTGTGATATACCTCTGACCTCTCCTGCCAGACCAACTTCCCCTATCACCGCCACTTTACCATTCACAGGTTTTTCTTTTAAACTTGAAACCATAGCCACAGCCACTGCAAGATCGACCCCTGGTTCTGTCAAACGGAGCCCGCCCGCAGCATTAACAAACACATCCTGAGTTCCGAATCTCAGACCGATCCGCTTTTCTAAAACAGCCAGCAGAATTGAGAGCCTCCTGTGATCTATGCCGGTGGCTGTTCTCTGAGGAACACCGTAACTCGTAGGCGCAACCAGTGCTTGAACTTCCACCAGGATTGGCCTGGTGCCTTCCATACTTACTGTTACCACTGTTCCAGAAGTTTTATCCTGTCTCTGAGAAAGAAGGTACTCGGATGGATTTTTAACCTCCATTACGCCCTTATCTGTCATTTCAAATAACCCAACCTCATTCGTAGATCCGAATCGGTTTTTTACTGCACGGAGCAGACGATAGAGATGCTGCTCGTCACCTTCCAACAAAAGAAGACTATCGACAAGGTGTTCTAAAACTCTGGGACCAGCAATGCTGCCCTCTTTGGTTACATGCCCAACAAGAAAAAGCGGTATTTCCTCCTCCTTAGCAGCCGCAGTCATAGCATATCCGCAGAACCTCACCTGGCTCACATTCCCTGGCAGGCTTTCTAACTCAGGTGTGTAGACAGTCTGAATAGAATCCATTACAGCTATATCAGGTTTTTCCTCCCGTAAAATTGTAATGATTGATTCTGCATTAGTTTCAGAAAGAAGAGCAAAATTTTCTGAAGATATCGACAGACGATCTGCCCGCATTTTTATCTGGTTGAGAGATTCCTCACCTGAAATGTAGAGAATTTTCTTTCCCTGCCTGGCCAATTCAGATCCAACCTGAAGAAGGAGTGTCGATTTACCAATTCCGGGAGCTCCTCCTACCAGAATAACCGAGCCTAAAACGATTCCCCCTCCAAGAACCCTGTCAAACTCTCCAATGCCGGTCTTAAGTCTCTTTTCTTCTGCCGGAAGGATCTTTGTAATGGGCATCGGACGATTTGCTACTCTTATTGAACTCGAACGTCTCTCCTTCCTGAGTTCAATTTGCTCTTCTACAAAACTATTCCAGGTGCCGCACTCCGGACATTTCCCCAGCCATCGAGGAGATTCATAACCACAGGACTGACATACGTATTTTGAATGAATCTTTTTCATTATGAATGTATCTGATCAGACAGATTCTCTCTATCTACCCCAGCTTGTTTCAAAATTTCCAACAAAGTTCCCTTTGGTAAATCTTTCTTATGAAATGGAACGATTACTCGCCTTTTTGTCTTTGGATGATAGTATATACGATGGCTCCCTTTCATCCTATCGAGAATAAAACCTTTCTTCTCGAGGATCTGGATAAC
>CAZPNF010000171.1:0-5367 GCA_964587715.1 uncultured bacterium
ACGATACGTTCAGGTTGCTATCAGCGATACAGGTTTAGGAATGAATGCTCAGGTAAAGGAACGGATATTCGAACCCTATTTTACAACTAAGACACAGACAGGCGGAAAAGGCATAGGTCTTTCAATAGTTCAGGAAATTGTAGAAAAGCACGGTGGTTTTATCTCGGTATTCAGTGAGAGAGCAACAGGGACAGTTTTTAAGATTCATTTTCCCGCAGTTGAGAAGAGAGTTGTGAAGCCCATTTCTTTGCCCAGGGAAAAGCCACCTTTGGGTAAGGAAACGATTCTATTAGTAGATGATGAGAAAGTTCTGAGGGAGACGGCACGCAAGATGTTGACCCGCTACGGGTACAAGGTCATCAGTGCAGAGAATGGTACGGAAGCTGTTGCTATTTACAAAAAGTATCTGAAACGGATTGATTTAATTATATTAGATCTTCTCATGCCTGGTGTGGAAATCAACAAAGTATTTGCCTGGCTGAAGAAATTAAATCCCAGGGCTAAGATTATTGCTACTTCTGGCGTTGGGGAGAAAGAGTTGATTAAGAGTGAATTCCAGGGGAGGATAGCTGGTTTTGTCGAGAAGCCGTTTCAGGTACGTCCTCTATTAAGAAAGGTGCGTTCAGTTTTGAATGCCTGATCATTTTCAAAATGAAACTATTTTCCAGCACAGCCCATGGGTTATTCTCATGGGCTTTTTTTGTTGACGGAAATGGAATTTATGTTTACTTAAAAATAAAAAATAGAAGTAATAGATGAGGCAACTTAATTCCCTGTATTTATAGTGATTATGCGCCTAAGAATTATTTGGGAAAATTAGATTAGGGGAAACCAATATTAAATTTTAAAACGAAGGTTTGAAATGGGGAAATTTCTGAAATTTGTGGCATGATTTCAGCAAGAAGTTTAATAAAAAATAACTTTTATCATTAAGGATAGCGAGAAGAGTGGAATACACTATTTTAAGCGGGAGAAAGTCTGCACCATCTTTATTGCAACAAAATACGAGGGTTGATGAAAAGCTTCTCTCCGATGTAGTTCACAAAATTAAAAACGGTTTAGGGGCAATAGGAGGGTTTGCTGCGCTCCTTGAGAGAGACATTAAAGCAGATGATCCGCGAAGGCGGTTAGTACAACGTATTCAGGATGGTGTGGAAAAGGTTAATAATATTGTCGTCGATCTCATGACACTGGCCCGGGGGAGTGAACCCTCTTTTGAGAAAATTCAGCTCCAATCTTTGATAAAGGAAGCTTGGGAAAATACATTGAGTGAAGAGGAAAGTCGAGCACCTGGATTTCCTTTCCATTTTGATTCCTTAAACAGCGAAAGTAAGTTAATGGCTGACTCCCAAATGATTCGAAAAATGGTTTTTCATGTAATTCAGTTTATTGATTTAATGGGTGGACGGGTTGAGTCAATCAAAGTAAATCCTCGTTTGAAGAGTAAGGTAAAAATCGAATTTATATTTATAGATCATGTATTTAGTAAAGACGAATCTCAGGATATTTCTGATCTTATGAATGAGTGTGAACCTGTTGAGGCACGGTTGTCATTGGCAATTGTCCATAAGATAGTACAGCTGCACCGTGGAAAGGCATCTATTTTATCTCTTGCAGGCAACCAGAAAGTTTTGACAATTCAACTGCCGAAAGGGTATTGAGGAATGAGTACAGATACAAAACGAATTCTTGTAGTAGATGATGAAGAAATGATCCTTGATCTTCTGGAGGAAACTTTTCGCAAGAGAGGATACGGAGTAGAAACTGCAGTTAATGGAAGAGAAGCCTTAAAGAATATTAAAGAAGAAAAATATGATCTTTTAGTAACGGATCTTCGTCTTCCCGATATTAGCGGAATGGAAATTCTTTCCAGAGTAAAGGGGAAACATCCTGAATTAGGCATCATTATGATTACAGCGTATGGTTCTATAAAAAATGCTGTAAAGGCAATGAAAAAAGGTGCATTCGATTACATTACCAAACCCTTTGATTTAGATGAGATGGAATTGGTAGTTGATAAATTTTTTGAGTATAAAACTCTGGTGGATGAAAATAAGTATCTCCGCTCGGAAGTGGATAAGAAATTTGGCTTTGAGAATATTGTAGGGAAAAGCGAACCAATGCAGCGTGTTTTTGAAGCCATCCGCATGGTAGCTATGAGCAAAGCTACCGTTTTAATTCAAGGTGCCAGTGGAACAGGAAAAGAACTTGTTGCCAGAGCAATACATTACAACAGTAATCATAAACTAGGTCCATTCATTACAACAAATTGTGCTGCTCTTCCCGAAGGCCTGGTTGAAAGCGAGCTTTTTGGTCACGAGAAAGGAGCTTTTACGGGTGCTTATCGTACCTCTAAAGGACGTTTTGAAATGGCTAACGGGGGCACTCTTCTACTGGATGAAGTGAGTGAAATCAATCACGGACTTCAGGCCAAACTTCTTCGGGTTCTTCAAGAAAGGGAGATAGAAAGAGTGGGCGGAGGTAAGTTAATCCCTGTTGATGTGCGTATCGTTGCTACGACTAATAAAGATTTGCAAAAAGAAGTAGAAGAAAAACGTTTTAGGGAAGATCTCTACTACAGGCTCAATGTGGTTCCAATTTATCTGCCTCCAATTTCAGAGAGACGGGATGACATACCTCTTCTAGTTCAACATTTTATAAAGCAATACTCAGCTGAGAATGGTAATTTTGTCAAAGGAATTTCAGAAAAAGCAATGGAACTATTGACTCAGAGGAATTGGCCGGGAAACGTTCGGGAAATTGAAAACTGTATTGAGCGTGCAGTGGTTATGTGTACTCCTAAAACAGAGATTCTGGATGTTAAGCATTTCTTCTTTCATGATGGATTTACTGTTGAAAATAAATTTAATATTCAATCATCAAATATGACAATTCAAGAAGCAGAACGATCTCTCATATTGAAAACGCTGAAGGAACAGAACAATAATCGAACAAAAACAGCTGAAATATTGGGTATAAGCGTCCGCACACTTCGTAACAAATTGAATGAGTATAGAAAAGAGGGGTTGCCTGTTTGATGTAATTTTATGATCGGCAAATTTCTCCCAAGAGAGGCAAAGCTTGCCTTTCCCTGTTAAAGTTTTTCATTTTCCTTCCATCAGCTAAAAGCCTTAACTTCTTATTTCTTCTAGTCTAACGTCTTCTCATCTGCCATGGCATAAATGTTGCCTTTGAATTTAGAGTGATTTTAGTTAAAAACAATATGCGATTTGATCTAACCGCTCCAGGGAGGGCGTATGAGTAAAACTAAAACACTCCTTTTTGTAGATGACGAAGAAGAAATCCTCGATATCCTTGTAGATCTTTTTGAAGATGAAGGGTACAGTCTTTATACAGCGACAAAAGCAAAAGAGGCTTTACGTATTATAGAGCAAGAAAACGTTGATTTTGTCCTTTCTGACTTGAAGCTTCCAGACGCTTCAGGATCAGAACTGTTGGATAAAATTCGCGAGAAAAATCCTGATGCAGTGAGAGTTCTTACTTCAGGGTATCTGGATATCCAGTTTGGGGGTATAGCAGAAGATAAGCTCGATGGAACTTTATATCTTTCTAAACCATGGGATCTTATGACACTTAAACGTTTGGTTGTTGAAAAATTAGGTTGAAGTAAATGGACACAGAGAAGAAAATCGTCTATATTGACAGTGAAAAAAAGTACAGGGATAAGATAAAGAATGCATTTGCCAGGGGAGAGTATCACTGGATTTTTTGTAGTAATGGTAGTGAAGGGCTGCAAAAAATTAGTCGTGAAAAGCCCGATGCTGTTATTGTTAGCTATGCTCTCCCAGATATGTCTGGAGAAGAACTTTACATCCATTTTCTTACTGAACATCGTTTCCAATCGATAAGGGATGTTCCTTTTATTGCTCTTACCAATAATGGAAAAACTAATAGATCAAAATTGTACAACCTCGGCTTCAGTGCCTGCATTGGAAAGCCTTTTCATCCAAAGAAACTTGTAGAATTTGTGGAGGATGTAATAGTTTCTCACCAGCTAAAAATGGAAGAAATCCAATTCTGGGAGACAATACGAGAAGCAAAAGATTTTCTTGAAAGAGTGGTGGAGAGTTCAGTAGATTCTATCGTTACAACAGATAATACTGGTGTTATTACTTACTGCAACAGAGCAAGTGAAGAATTGCTTGGATACGGTTTTGAAGAGTTAGTAGGAGAGCGTGTTAGCCGTTTTTTCCAGAGGGGGGGAACAGAGCTTCTCAGGATTGCTGCATTTTTAAGAAAGAGAAATAAGCTCCCAAATTACAAAACCATTGTTATTGGAAAAGATGGCAGGAAGATTCCTATTAACCTTTCTATCTCTACAATGAAAAATAGTGATGGTAGGGTCATGGGAGCATTGGGTATTAGTAAGAAAGTGAGTGGAGAAGAATTTAAAGAATACGATACAAACGAATCTGATCGTTTGGCCACAGTTGTAGCGACGTCTGTCGCAGTAAACCATGCTATAAATAATCCTCTTGTTCCCATTCTCGGGAATGCGCAATTTCTCCTCCAGGATGAAAGAATTGTAGATGAAGATATTAGAAGACGGCTGAGGGTTATCGTAAAGAATGCGCTCCGCATTCGCGATATCACTCAGAAGTTAGCCAGGGTTACGCATCCTGTGACAAAGGAGTACCTTCAAGGAACCCGCATGCTGGATATTGATGCTTCTACGTAACTGGTGCCTGTTCATGTTATTGAAAGGGCTGATTTATCTACTAGAAGCAATCTTATAAAAATCCTGAGTTTGGTTCGTCGTCCCGCCGGCGGGACTCCTCGCAAAGACAGGAGAAGTGGAGAAGTAAAGAATTGGGTAGATGAGAGCCTCTGCTCTCATCGTGTCTGGATCTGTATTATAACGGGTTAATAATTCAAATCCCACCTGCCTGTGGCTGAAGCAGAGGCTTCAGCCTACCCTCGAATAAAGCAATTTAGTGTAGTTCGGATGGTTTCCACTTTTAAAGTGGAGACCATTTTTTTTGAAAGATGGCATCTTTACATTGGTTTAAAAATACCCCGCTATGGTTTTTCTCCGTAGCGGGGTTTATTTTTTATTTTCTTCGGAAAACTAGACCCCTGATTAACGGATAAGGTGACAATCGAGCCTAAAAACCGTATTTGTTATTTGGTGAAATTAGGATTAATATGGTTCTTATCCGTTAATTTGGGGTAGACTTTGAAAAAACGGTAGGGAAAAAATACCTAGAAGTGGTTATTTTTTTCTTTTTGAGTTAATGTCTTTAATTACAATTATTAAGCTCTAATATTAACTTTATATTATCCATTCTACCAGTACTTAATTTCTATGGTCATAAGTAAGAAGTAAAGATTTATAGAAGTAAGAAA
>CAZPNF010000172.1:0-5346 GCA_964587715.1 uncultured bacterium
ACCAAATCGCGGACCAAGACTCTTGAAAAGAGGCCTCGTCCGTTTTTCCATAAGTTTGGATATATCATCTGCAAATTCTAACCGGCGGACATTGACTTCCTCGGTAATTAATCCTTCCAGGGTTTTAATAGCCTCTCTGTGTTTTTCTCCAGAGACTACAATAATTGTACGAGCAAGAGGCTGCCTGACTTTAATTCCAGCTTCATTTCTTGCTGATCTACAGAGAGTAACAACCTCTCTTGCAATCCTCATCCTATCTTCCAGAACTTCATCAATAAACTGATAACGTTTATCTGCAGGATCAGGATAGTTGGAAAGATGCACACTCTCCCATTCCTCAATGCCGGCAGAGTTCAAATTTCGATATATATCCTCAGAAAGGAAAGGAGAAAATGGAGCCACAAGCTTGGCTGCTGTAAAAAGCACTTCAAAAAGCGTTTGATAAGCAGAGAGTTTATCCTCTCCCATCTCTGATTTCCAGAATCGGCGCCTGTTCCTGCGAACATACCAGTTAGAGAGATCATCAATAACAAAATCCTGAATCTCCCTGGCAGCTCTGGTTACATCGTATCGGGAGAGATAAGTTTTAATCCGCTTAACAAGGGAACTAAGACTTGAGATAAGCCAGCGATCGATCTCAGGTCGTTTTTCTACTGGTATAGGTTTTTCAGGATATGAAAAGTTATCAATGTTTGCATATAAAACAAAAAAACTGTAGGTATTAACCAGCGTTCCAAAAAACTTACGCAGGACTTCTCTGACACCATTCTCATCAAAACGCGTCGGTACCCAGGGAGGACTGACTGTAAAAAGATACCATCGGAGAGGATCAGCACCTTCGCTGTTCAGGATACGGAAGGGATCAACAACATTTCCCTTAGATTTAGACATTTTCTGCCCTTCCTTATCCAGAATTAATTCAATGGACAGACAGGTTTTGTATGAAGGCTGTTGAGAAATCATCGTTGATATTGCAAGCAGAGAGTAAAACCACCCTCTTGTCTGGTCCACACCTTCAGCTATGAAATCTGCAGGGAAGTTCTTTTCAAAACGATCGTCCTCCTCAAATGGATAATGAAACTGTGCATAAGGCATCGCCCCTGAATCAAACCAGCAGTCGATTACTTCTGGAGTTCGTTTCATCATTGCCCCACATTCAGGGCAGGGAATCTGGACTTCATCTATGTACGGTTTGTGAAGATCTGTAATTTCCTCCAATCCAGAAAGTTTTTTAAGAGTCGCAATACTGTCCACAACTATCTGTTTTGAGCATACAGGGCATGTCCAGACATTTAATGGAGTTCCCCAGTATCTGTCTCTGGAAAGTGCCCAGTCCACGTTGTTTTCAAGCCACTGACCAAAGCGTCCTTCTCCTACTTCTCTGGGAATCCAGCGTATCTTTTTGTTGTTCTCAATTAATTGGTCTTTCACCTGTGTAGTTTTTAGATACCAGGATTTCTTCGCATAGTAAAGAAGAGGAGAATCGCAGCGCCAGCAGTGTGGATATGAGTGCGTGTATTGTTCTTCAGAATAAAATCGTCCCTTCTTTTTGAGATAATTTATAATCCCTTCTTCTACTTCAGGATCCTTGACATACCGTCCCTGCCATAAAGGTACTTTCTCATTGAAGAGGCCTTTTTCATCAACAGTGTGTTGGGCAGGAAGCCCTATCTTCATTCCCAGTCTGTAGTCATCTTCTCCATACATTACAGCGGTGTGAACAACGCCTGTTCCTTCTTCTGTGGTAACAAAATCTGCCGTAGCAATATAATAAGCTGGATGTTTTTCGTCTGCAAGATTCACAAAATCGAATAGCGGACGATACTTCCATCCTTTCATCTCTTTCCCGAGTAATTTTCTTACAACTTTAAAATCTCCATTTAAAACATCCAGTCTGTTTTCGGATAGATAGTAAGTTTCTTTTTTTCCTTCCAATTCTTGTTCAACTTCAACATAGAGAAGATCTCCTCCAACAGCAAGCGCTACATTGCCAGGAAGTGTCCATGGAGTTGTTGTCCAGGCTAAAACAAACCGATTATCTCCATCTACAAGAGGGAACTTTAATGTTACTGCCCTTTCAGTGACTTCATGGTATCCGAGAGAAGTTTCGTGACTTGAAAGAGCTGTCTCACATCTTGGGCAATATGGTAAAATCTTGAATCCCTGATAAAGAAACCCTTTCTTCCACATCTGGGATAGAAGCCACCAGACTGTTTCGATATACTCATTGGTATATGTAATGTAGGGATCATCCAGATTCACCCAGAAACCAATTCTTCTGGTTAGTTCATTCCACTCTTTTAAATATTTAAAAACAGACTCACGGCATTTTTTGTTAAACTTATCGACACCGTATGACTCGATCTGATCCTTATGCTCAAAGCCCAGTTCTTTTTCAACCTCAATCTCTACAGGAAGTCCATGTGTGTCCCAACCGGCTTTTCTGCTGACTCTATATCCCTGCATTGTCATGTAACGACAAACAAAATCCTTTACACTTCTAGAAATAACATGATGGATACCGGGTTTCCCATTCGCAGTAGGAGGCCCCTCATAAAAAACAAAAGGACGATCCGCAGGGCGTGTTTCAATAGACTTTTTAAAGATATTGTTCTTTTCCCAAAAATCTAATATCTTTTTCTCTAATTTGGGAAAGTCGATTGGATTTTTAACTTCACGAAACAATTTGACAAAACTCCGTTTTCAAGACGATTCCTTTGGATTTTGGGGATATTATCATCTTTGATCACCAGTAAATCAATATCACTCTCATGTGTAGGAATCCCATGAGCATATGACCCAAATAAAATAACTCTTTGGGGATGGTAACCAGTAACAATAACATTAACTACTTGCTCAATTTGTTCTCTCGTTATCATTGTTTTTTTCTGTCTATTCCAATATATTTCCCAACTATCAACTCCAATCGTTCCAATGTGCTTAGTGGAATTATGTCATGCTGTGTTAGTATTGCATTTTTTAAAGCAGAAACACATTCGCAATTTCGGTTCTCAGGTAGCTTTGGAATTACGTTTTTAATAATTTCCCTGGCATTTTTTAAACCCTTATTCAAATTCTTAACAACCATAGAAAGATTAACAGCAGAATCAGGCCCATCTTCTCTCCAGCAGTCATAATCAGTTACAATTGCTATTGTCGCATAACATATCTCCGCTTCTCTGGATAGTTTAGCTTCAGAGAGATTGGTCATTCCAATCACATCTGCTCCCCAGGACTTGTAAATAAGAGATTCCGCCTTGGTAGAAAATGCAGGCCCCTCCATATTGAGATAAGTACCCCTCGGATGAATTCCTATCTCGCTACACTCTTTCTGACCCACCTCGTAGAGGAGCTTACTGAGTACTGGGCAAATTGGATGAGCAAATGAAATATGAGCTACAATTCCATCTCCAAAAAAAGTACTCTTTCGTGTTTGATTAGTACGATCAAAAAACTGATCGACAATAACAATATCCCCTGGTTTAACCTCCTTCTTAAATGAGCCAACTGCAGAGACCGAAATAATTTGCTCCGCTCCCAATTTTTTCATCGCCCATATATTAGCCCTATAATTAATCTCAGAAGGCAACAACCGATGCCCGCGACCGTGTCTGGGAAGAAAAACTACCTCGCGTCCTTCTAATATTCCGATATCCAGTTTATCAGAAGGTTCTCCAAAGGGTGTATAAATTTCTATTCGATCTTTGCTCTTTAATCCTTCGATTTCGTAGAGACCGCTACCACCTATAATCCCAATGCGTTTTTCAACCATTTCATCCATTTTCTTTCTTTTTCTTTTTTTCAATTTTAAGCTGGCGCAGGAGCTCTTCCCTCTGTTTTCTAAGCTGCTCTTGTTTTTTCTTCTCCTGCTCTAAAAACTTCTGCATATCATCAGGAGATTTTTTTTGTACTTCTCCCCGCTTCAGCTTAACAGACCTCCTCTTTTCACGAATCTTTTCCATAGCCTCCCGTCTGTCCCTGGCATTCCCAGCGTGAATAAACAAACCAGTCCCAAGGCCACCACCTAAAAGAGTTGTTGCTCCTAAGATAGTACCACCATTCTCCTTAGACTGACCAACCACTAAAGACCCAACAAAAAAACTTGCGCCAAAGCTCAGTGCCCCTCCACCTACTCCATAAATCAGAGTATTCTTATTTGTTTTAACAGATTGAATCTCTTCCTCAGAAATGCCCCTTCCAAAATCATCGTAGACTGGTGGTTGTCTCTTTATATATCTTATGGAAGACCTTGGTACAGTTTTCAGTTGACGGTTTTTTTTAATCAAAGTCAATTGATACGGATCAGCCTTTACCACAGTACCCTCTATTTTCTTCCCCGAAGTCAGCACAATTTTTACTCTGTTGGTTCTTTCTACTTGATCATACTTTACAAGAATACGTTGAGCACATCCAGCAAAAATAAATAACCCCAACACTACCAACAAAAGAGAGCTTCTTAAATGCATTTTTGCCTCCAGGAGAAATTTGATATTTTACATTATTTGTTTTGAGACTATTTAACTTATTGTTTCAATTCTCTTTTCTCAAAAATCCCTGATTTCGGAGATTCGCTCCTTCCTTCAGTGAATTTAACATCGTCCATCTCAAGAACCTGTATCAATTCAATTTGAGATTCCAACAAATGCTTGAGACGTTTTGCAAACGACACTTTCTGAGCACGTATAAGCGAAAGATCGTTTTTCATCTTATCAAGTTTCTCTCTCGCCTCATCAAGAATTTTCTCTGCCTTCAGCTCAGCTTCTCTAAGAATGATTTGAGCCTCTCTTTTTGAATTTTCACGAGATTGGCTCACAGTCTCCTGCGCATTCATTAGTGTTTCTTGAAGAGTTTTTTCTACCTGCTGGTAATCCCTGAGCTGAGTCTTGAGTTTGGTAACCTCATCCCCAAGCCGATTTTTCTCATTTAAGATTGATTCATATTCATCCGCTACCATTTCCAAGAAAGTTTCTACCTCGGCTGGATCATACCCCCGAACTCTCGATTTAAAACGCTGTTTCTTAATTTCCAGAGGTGTCAATTTCAAGAAAAATCACCTCCTTACAGAATTTAATGGTCCATTAATAATTCATTCAATATAACCGTTTCTCCCATAAAAAGCAACAAAAATTGTCGCTTCCAAGGTGGAAAAGTCAGTGAATTGAAAGAAGCTCCGGGTATAAATAGAATAGATATGGGATGTTGAACTAAAGACAAGCAGAGGATGAATCTGCCTGTTTACGGAGATGCTTGCATATTTTGTTTATTTGCCTAATAAGGCTTTATTAAACCTTTGAAATAGATTTCGTTGTTAAACATATACATAATTTCTGTCATTTTTACATTTTG
>CAZPNF010000173.1:0-5335 GCA_964587715.1 uncultured bacterium
AAAAAAACAATGACTTAGCCCTACTAATGGTATAGTAACTGTTAAAGAAAAGTCTACCTTTATGGCTACTATTTTCTGTGATTCCAACGCCATTTTAACAAACTGGGGAAAAAATTTGCTGATTGCTAAGCTGTTATATTTCTTAAGGGCGTGCCGAAAAGCTACAACGTATGTCTCATTAGAATTCAGCCCTTCGCGTAAATCCGCATCTGAAATGCGGTCACCCACTCGTGAACGAACTGCCAGGGTGATACGTCTCAACGACCCATATCTATAAGGAAGAGGTTCTTTATAAACAAAATCGTAACAGTTGCGGCAAGTCCTTTTTGCTCTGGAAGGTATATCCTCATCGTCCAGCCGATTAAGAATTTGAAGGTGTCGCTCAAGAGCAAAAAGTTCATCCTCAAGTTCCGGCTTAGCATCCTCTACTTTAAAATAGTTTTTGCATTTGTCCAGTGACCGATTGAGTGAAGTCATCAGTGCATCAACGAATGTTTGCCTCTCCTCTTGGTTAGCAAGAGTGCGGTATGCGTCTATAAGAGCGTGATGTGGATTCGGATCACGGATTACCGATATACATGTAATGGTATCAATGCCGTGAGTCCGCTCCCATATCCACTTTTCCCACTTTTCTTGAGTGAATGAGGTAAAGGCTTCTTTATCCTTTTTTGGGGACGTCGGCATTTTGTTTGAAGATTCTTTCATCTTTTGATACACCTCCGCAATGGTTACTCACCGTTCCCCTAGGCGATCTGGCAACCTATAAAAGGCTCCTTGCTCGATTCCAGATTTCCACGCGCGATGGACCGCTTCAGGCATTCCTTTAGTCCCTCTATGCGTTCCGAGTGGGCGTGTCCATCCCCACTTTGCGTTCTCGCGGCTCTCTGCTTCTGGTTGAAAATATGGATTCCACTCGGCATCTGCGATGGTCGGAATGTGTCTCGGAATAGCGCGGCTTGGAGAGTAGTGGAGCTTCCAAATAGGCTCACCGTAAGCATATTTGTTCCATTCAGGTGGAAGGCCAAGTTTGGCACAACATTCATTTGCGTTTTTTCCTACTAAGGGATCCACCATTGTGCCTTCCTCTGCATCTTCCTCATTGAAATATGCCCAGACTGTTTCCTTAGGAGGATAAAAGCCTGCATCGGCTAAGTATTCCATCCGATATTCATTGCTAATATCCTCGTTCCAAAAGTCATCCCATGCTTCTTCAGGATCGTCATAATCCATTGCGTCACGAATAATCTCTTTTAGGTCTTTTTCATTCAGAACATGATGCAGAATAGTGCTGATGCTTACCTGTGACTTCTTCCCTTGGAACCTGTATTCTTTACAAACATTTTCGTATGCCGACTTGGGATCAGCGTTTTGGGGATCGGTAGACAAGAAATCTTGATAGGATCGAGCGATACACCCAAGGAACTCGGTAAACTCACCTATGCCAAGCTGCCTCTCTGACTTTATGTTATTGATCACATTTCCCCCTTTTTCTATGCGCTTCGCATCTTCACACCACCTGTCAAAGGCGGGCTTTAAGTCGTCTGTAAAGTTGTTGTAGACTTGCTCATAAGGTAGACTCATTAATGCGTCCTTTCCAATGTCTTTAAGAAACTTCTAAGCTCAAGAGTTTTGGGATTTTCCAGAGTTTCTTTTGCAGGGCCAAACTCATGTATTTTGCCTCTCCATAGAAAAGCGACCTCGTCTGCTACAGCCTTGGCAAACTCCATATGGTGCGTCACGATCAGTAGAGTTTGTTGCTCGCTTTTGAGTCCAGAAATCACATCAAGGACTTCTCCAACAAGTGAAGGATCCAGTGCTGATGTCACTTCGTCCAGCATCAAAACCTCAGGGTTCATAGCTAATGCCCGAGCAATGGCTGCTCTTTGCTTTTGCCCTCCTGAGAGTTCTTCAGGGTATGCATCTAGCTTCTCTGACAATCTTACTTTTGCACATAGTTCTTCCGCCAAACTGGATGCATCAGATTTACTTTGACCGAGTACAAACCGTGGCCCTTCAGCAATATTTCCTCGTACTGTTTTATTGGGCCAAAGGTTCCATTCTTGAAATACCATCCCTACTTTTTTTCGAACTATGCTCGGCTCTACTCTGATTTGTAATTGACCGGTTTTCCCATCAAACTCAGCAATGGTCTCTCCGTGGAGAACAATCTGCCCACCATCGATGGGAAGCAGAAGGTTAATACACTTGAGAAGAGTTGTCTTTCCTGAGCCACTTGGTCCGATGATCGCTAACACACTTCCCTTGGACACACAAAAGGATACACCACGTAGCACCTTTCCCCGAGAAAAGGATTTTCGAAGTTCAAATACCTTGATTGCATCTAAATACATAGCCTCTCCATTTTGAATCAAGCACGCCTTATGAACCATGCGGTTTTTTCAAGTTTTCTTGCAGCGTATGAGAAGGGAAGCACAATAAGCACGTAAATAACAGCCAAAGCAGCAAATACCTCTAGAAAACGAAATGTCTTTGTGCTAATTTCGGTCGAAACGTGAACAAGCTCACTTACAGCTATGACGGAAGCAAGGGAACTAAGCTTGAGGATGTCGATGTACAACAAAGCCAGGGTAGGTAAAATCTGGCGTGTCGCCTCAGGAATCACAATACGCCTCATTACTGTCCTTGAAGTCATTCCCACAGCATAGCCCGCCTCGACCAAAGGTCGGGAAACACCTTCGATAGCGCCGCGGAGAACGTCAGCAATGAACGCCGAAAGGTTTATGGATAGTGCCAAACCCGCTAGCCAAAAAGGTGACTTAATGTCTGTTATATAAGGAAGCCAGTAGTTAAACAGCAGTATCAATATAAGAACTGGCAAGGCTCTCACAACATCAACAAACACCAACACTATCTGACGGATTTCTTTCCAGTGTTCGTCTCGGGTTGCTAACAGAGTCCCAACCAAAAATCCAAGAGCAGTGCCGATAATAATGGAAAGAACTGTCAGTTGTAAAGTAATCCAAGCTCCTCTGACAAAGACAAAACGATACCGCCATACTACAGACCAATCCCAATTGTACTGAAACATCCTCTAAGATCCTCCTTATGATGAAATTTCCTTCACAAAAACTCCTCACCGGCAGCTATTCACTTGGCAAAAACCACAGCTTTTTCTCACGGACAGCAGAAACCCTGTATTTTTTATCAAGCTGATCAAGGATGCCATTGAACTCTAGGTAATCGATAGCTGAGTTAAGAAAATTACAGAACACAAAGTCACCTTGTCTCAGCATGAATCCTGCAGGAACAGAAGCTGGAGGATTCTCAACAAAGAGTGCATCCACTTGATCTGAATGTTCCTTCGCAAAGGCCTTCACTTGCTCGAGGTCTGCGAGGGCGATGTCTGAATTCCCAGATAGAACATCGACGAAAACCTGACTGATGTCATCGACATTCATTACGCGTTTTTTAGCCAAAGGCAAGTTCTCCTCTGCGTAAGTCTGACTCGCATAACCAAGACGAAGGACAATAGTGATATCAGATCTATTCAGATCCTCAAATTTCCTAAACCGTAGGTCACCTTTCCTAACGATTGCAGCGGCGTATCCAAAGTACGCATAGGGACGCGTGAAAGTAACCCTTGTAGCACGAGGTATAGTTCGGAATATGGGTTCAACCATTACATCAAAACGCCCTGCCTCAAGGTCGGGTATCTTCGTGTCTGCACTGCTCTGGATCCATTCAATCGTCCAATCGGTTTCCTTAGCGATATAATTGGCCATATCCACACTATAGCCAGATAACTGCCCAGTAGCCGGATCTTTTATCGTATATGGTGGATAACCTTCATAGCCTATCCTTAATACTTTTGTCTTCTGGATTTGGCTTAAGGTAGACTCGGTCCCAGATATTGGTCCTTGCATTTGCTTTACGTGAGGTAAAAACAGGGCTACCACTGCTACCATGAAGGTGATAATCAATAAATAGTTCACCTTTGGCTTCGTCGTTCTGGAAGCAATTTCATTTCCCATGATTACACCTCCTTTTGATTACGAAAATTTTTTATCCATATATATTTAATCTTGCGATTTCATATAACGTTTTGGCATATGAAACGTTGCGCACTTAGATGCACTTTCGTATCAAGTCGCTACGTCGTTGATTAAATGATATATTGTCTAAATTTACTACTTTCTGCGCAATGTTTTATTATGCCGTGTTAGCACCAGTTAATTTTTCTCTCGTCTAGTTTTTACTTCGTTTTCTAATTGAATTCCTTTTTCAAAATTAGTTAAATTTTTCAATGTCGTAATTGCAATTTGATTTAATGCTTCCTTTGTAAAAAAACCTTGATAAGATGTAATCAGAACATTAGGAAAACTCACCAACCTCAAAATTAACTCATCTTGAATAATGATTTCTGATAAATCCTTGAAGAATAATTTCTCTTCCTGCTCGTAAACATCAATTCCTAAATATCCTAATTTTCCATTTTTTAACGCCTTGATGGCATCTAATGTATTTATTAACGCTCCTCTACTTGTATTAATAAGCATTGTCCCGTTTTTCATTATAGAAAATGTATTATCATTTATTAAGTAATGTGTCTCGGGAGTTAGTGGGCAATGTAATGAAATAATATCTGAGTAGGATATTACCTCTTCAAAGGATTTATATTCAACTCCATTTTCTTTTAGTTCATCAGATTCAAATTTATCAAAGGCAATAACCTTGCATCCAAATCCTATCATTATCTTACAAAAAATAGAACCTATATGCCCAGTTCCTATTACTCCAACGGTTTTATTATAAAGATCAAAACCTACTAATTTTTCCAATGAAAAATTACTTTCTCGTACTCTATTGTATGCTTTATGTGTTTTTCT
This sequence comes from uncultured bacterium, assembly GCA_964587715.1. Classification (GTDB taxonomy): domain Bacteria; phylum Zhuqueibacterota; class QNDG01; order QNDG01; family DSAB01; genus CAYYPT01. The sequence goes on from CAZPNF010000173.1 coordinate 4,848, forward strand.
ATTTAGAGTCAATACAAGTGCAACGGTATGTTCTGCAACAGCGTTGGGTGAATATGAAGGAACATTTAGAACCTTAATATTTTTTTCTTCAGCTGCTGCAATATCAACATTATTAAAACCAGCACAACGGAGTGCAATCATCTTAATCCCATTTTCTGTTAACATTTGAACAGTCTCTCTATCAATTTTATCATTTACGAAAATACATACTGCATCAAATCCTAAGGTTAAATTAGTTGTGATAGCTCTTAATGAAGTTTCAAAATAAGTTAAATTATGGCTCTCGTATATATTGAACTTATCGAAATACTCACGGTCATAAGATTTTGTACTAAATACTGCTACTTTCATTGTCGTTTCTTTTAATTGGTGCTAACGGTCAAGTGTATACGCCAGTTGGTGTCGGTGCCTATTCAAGGTGCCCGCAGGCACCGGCACAGTGGCGCGTATATTGCTTGACCGATATCGTTTTATTTTTTCTCTATTAA
>CAZPNF010000174.1:0-3945 GCA_964587715.1 uncultured bacterium
TACTTATTCTTTTTTACTTCTTTCTTTTTGATCTCAAGTAAGGCAAGCGGCTTTCCTGTTTCTCCATCATTGAGAATCATCACACCGCTGAGAACGGGCATATCCCTTTTACTATTTTCAGGAAACAGGGCAACCAGTTTAGTACCAAAACTTTTTCGAGTAAAACAGGGCATCAGTAAAAGCGTGTTTCCTTCATAATCAGCATGCATTCTATCGGGCATGTAGAATTCTTTTCTCTCGTATAAAATCAATGCTGATTCAACAGAATCTATTATCTGTTCGAAAGATACTGCCTCTAAAATATCCTTTTCATTAAGGAACAACATTTTCTTCTCTCACGGATTTTTGCCTTTAATAATCTGTTGTGCCAGGAGGCAAATTTTCCTTTAAGTACCTTGTGAGCAGTTCAAAAAGATGATGCGTCGTGTTTTTACCTTCGTATATACCGTGAGAACGATTCGGATACGCCATCATAGTAAAAGGTTTATCATCCTTAATCAATTCGTTGACAAGTGCCTCTGTGTTCTGGAAATGTACATTGTCATCACCAGTACCGTGCACAATGAGAAGATTACCATTTAACTGATTTGCATAAGTTATAGGAGAACATTTCTCATAATCCTCACCGCTCTCTTGCGGCAATCCCATATACCGCTCCTGATAAATGGAATCGTAAAAACGCAAATTTGACACAGGAGCTACTGCCATACCCATACGGTACAGATCAGGATGCCTGAACATTGCATTTAGTGTCATTGAACCCCCACCACTCCAGCCCCAGATTCCAATTCTTCCAGAATCCACATAATGTCTCTTTTTTATGATTGCACGAACAGCTTTTGCCTGATCAGAAGAGGCAAGAATTCCAATTCGACGGTAAATACATTTCCGCCATGCGCGACCCCGCGGTGCTGGTGTTCCCCTGTTGTCCACACTCATTATGATATATCCCTGCTGGACAAGCATAAGGTACCAGAGATAGTTCCTCCCACCCCATCTGTCCAGAACGGTTTGTGCCCACGGTTCTCCGTAAACGTAAAAAAGCACTGGATACTTTTTGTGAAAGTCAAAATCTGGAGGTTTGATGCACCAGCCATCGAGCAGTACACCATTTTCAATATTTACACGGAAAAATTCAGATGGAAATTTCTTAAGTGAATCTACTTTCGCACGGACTCTTACATTATCCACCAGTGTGCGGACAACCTTGTGGTTTGGTAGATGGATAAGTTGAATAACAGGTGGCCTATCAAAAGTAGAATAGGTATGAAAAGCCCATTTTGCGTCTGGAGAAATCTGATAGCTGTGTGTACCGGGTTGATTGATCGGTGTCAACCTCTCAGGCATCCCTTTTCCATCCAGCCTTACTCGATACAAATAGCGCTGCGTTGGATTGTCAGGAGAGGCAATGTAGTACAACCATCCGCCTTTTTCATCTATTTTCTGGACACTTATAACGTCAAATTTTCCGGGTGTTACGAGACGAATCTTATCACCAGGGCGAGAAACAACATAGACATGCCGCCAACCGTCGCGTTCGCTAACCCATGTAAACTCTTTCCCATTATCCAGCCAGTGCATATCGTCCACGACATCAACCCATGCACTGTCCTTTTCTGTTAAAACCGTTCGGACATCTCCTGTGCGGATATTACCGAGCATAACTCTATTAGTATTCTGCAAACGATTGAGATACTGAAAAACTATCTCATCGGAATTTGGTGCCCATTCCATCCTTGGAATGTAATTGTTCCGAGGATCACCCCCCACTTTCATCCAGCGAGTCTTACCTCCATCAGCACTCACCACACCAACCCTGCAGGCAGAATTTGTCTGCCCTGCTTTTGGATAGGGAATAGGTTTGAGTTTTTGATAAAGTGAATCCGTATCATCTACAAGGTAATAGATCGGCAATCCCTCTGTATCAAACTGCCAGTAGACAATATACTTGCCATCAGGACTCCAGCGGAATCCGTCTCTAAGAAAAAATTCTTCTTCATAAACCCAATCAGACGTTCCATTAATGATATGATCTGATCCGTCAGTTGTCAACTGGATAATTGTGTTATTCTCTAAATTCTCAACATAAACATTATTTTTATAAACATAGGCAACACGATTTCCATCCGGTGAGAATTTGGCAAACATTAAAGAAGAGGGCCTGGTATCCCCACCCAATTTTTTCAATTTCCAGCCTTTAAGACGAAGCACCCAGTAATCACCTCTTGTATTCCTCCGCCACACACGTCTGGTATTGGTAAAAATAAGAAGAGACTTTCTATCATGCGACCACTGGTAATCAGCAATTTTCAGAGGAGAAGATTTGCCCGGCGGTATAAGTCGAAAAGCAGGTACAAGTATTTTCCTTCGCCCTGTTTTTGAATCATAAAAAATAATATCCCTGCCGCCTGATTTTGATTTTGTCCGCTCCAGTGTGGTATAGCCAGAACCATCCTTTAACCAGCGGGCAGGTCCAAATCTCTCAGTGGAAAATTCCCTTGAGCTAAAGATTCTCTCAAGATTCAGAAGAGAAGAATCCTGTGCCTTTGCCGGCAGGATATAAGCGGCAAAAAATAAAAGGAGTAAAATCCAACCAAAAAGATTACTGACGGTGTAACTCCTTGAATAAAAACTTCTCAGAGAGATTCGTTTACCCCAGGGCAAGAAGAAATTTGTCTTTTTTTTCTGTAACATTTTTCCCTCCAATTTATGGCTTTATTATTTTTCATCAGGAAAAAATCTTGAAAGCACCTCTTTTGAAGGACGTTTTGTTAAATAAGAAATTATGATCAGACTGAGCACAGAAATAGCCAGAGCCGGATAAATAATTGGAATACCAAAAGGATCACCGTTGGGATTACCACGAGGAACCATAATTGACGGCCAGATATAACCAGCCAGCTTCAAAAATACAGTAATAACAGTACCAGAAACAATTGAGACTACTCCGGCAGCTCTGCTGGCTCTCTTCCAGATCAAAGCGGCTAACAAAGCCGGTGTAATTGCAACTCCGTATATCGTATAGGCAAAATAAGCACTCTCGAGCACCGACTGCATTCTTGCCGCTATTAAATAAGCAAGAATTCCTAACACAATTATCAAACCCTTTTGCAAAAGCACCATACTTTTTTCAGATGCCTCGGTTTTGACAGAATCTCTTTTTATGAACCGCTGGTAAAGATCATGCATAATGGTTGTAGTTGGCGATAACAAATAATTCATCCCGGTTGAAATGACTACTGCTGTAGCTGCTCCCAACAACAAAACTCCAATAGGAAGTGGAATCATCCTCATGGCAGCCTGGACAATGACTGCCGCTCCATCCATTGTACCTGCCTGGAGTTCTTTCCAGAAATAAGAAGATGCAAAAACTGCCATAACAATGGCAACACTTTCGATAATCATCGTTCCAACCACCCACAAACCTGTTGCCTTTTTTGCCTCGGCCGGATTTTTTGCACTATAAAATTTCTGATACATACTCTGCACACCTAATAACAACAGCATTCCAGCCAAACCTATTGCTGGAATCTTTAAATAAGGATTCCCCCCAAATGCAGAGCTGAACACCTGAAAATGAGACGAAGGTAAAACAGTCTTTATCCTGCTCCAGCTTCCAGCAGCCAAGATTACTAAAGGTGTAGAAATAACGGTTGAACTTAATATAACAATGCCGTTGGGAAGATCTGTATTAGCCACAGCTATCATCCCGCCAATGGTAGTAAAAAGAGTGACAAAAAGAAATGCCATAAACATTCCCTGATCAGTCGAAATAGCACCATCTGAAATGGCATTCAAAACATAACCACCTGCTTTGAACTGATAACTGACAATTACAGTAAAACTAATAATGATAGCAATAGCACCAAAAATCCTGGCAACACTGCCGTATCGAACTTCAAGAATATCTCCGACTGTATACTGCCCAAATGTGCGGATTTTAGC
>CAZPNF010000174.1:3955-5326 GCA_964587715.1 uncultured bacterium
CCAATCCATGCCCCTGCAGGCTGCCACAAAGCACTCCAGCCGGCTTTGGCTGCAAACTCAGCACCAGCAATAAAGGTTCCGGAACCGATCCAGGTGCATATTAAGGTAAAAACCATTTTGGTCAGCGGTATGGATCGACCTGCCAGCATCATATCGTCCTGATTTTTTACTTTCCTTGACTTCCAAAAATTCATTACAGTTAGACCTAATAGATAGATAAGAATAATAGTAATGTAGATATTCATGACTCACTCCTTATTCTAATAGCTTCTACATCTTCTATCGTTTTTGGTATTGACTTACCCAGAAGTCTGTGACCTGTTTCAGTAATCAAATAATCCTCTTCGTTCCTCAAACCACCAAAGTTCTTGTACACTTCTACTCTTTCATAATCTATGAAATCTGTAAATTTCTTTTCACTTTTCCACATATCGATGAGCTCGGGAATAAAATAAATTCCCGGCTCAATTGTAAAAACAAATCCTGGCTCTAACTCTCTTGCCAACCGCAGTGATTTCAATCCAAACTGGCTGCTTTTGGTCTCTCCAGCATATCCCACGTAAACTTCGCCGAGATTCTCCATATCGTGGACGTCAAGACCCATCATGTGACCTGTACCGCACGGGAAAAACAGTGCATGTGCACCCTGGGCTACTGCTTCCTCTGTATCTCCTTTCATGAACCCTAATGCTTTCATACCTTCTGCAATAGTTTTACAGGCAAGAAGATGAACATCTTTAAATTTCACTCCCGGTTTAAGAGCAGAAACAGCTGCTTCATGAGCATTTAGTGCCACTTGATAAATCTCTTTCTGCTTCCCTGTAAACTTTTGGTCTGCCGGCATGGTGCTGGAGAGATCTCCTGCATAACCCATTGGAGTTTCTGCACCTGCATCCAAAAGAAACATATCTCCGCTTTTCAGAACATTTCCGTAGTAATGGTTATGAAGGGTTTCTCCGTGGACAGTAGCAATGATGGGAAATGAGAGCTGATAACCGAATTCAAGGGCTACCTTATGCACAGCAGCAGCAATCTGTGCTTCGCTAAGCCCGGGCCGAACCATCTTATAGGCAGTAAGGTGCATGTCAGCCGAGATATTCACAGCTTTCTCAATTTCAGTGATCTCTTCTCTGGTTTTTTTGTTTCGCTGCTCTACAACTGCTTTTATTAGTTCTATTGATGCGCTCGCAGAGATTTCAGAGGGGGGAATTTCTAGGAGATTAAAAATCTTCAAAAAGTGTTCTGATCGATACGGAGGAAGGAAATGAATCTTTCTCCCCTGTTTCCTGACAGTACTAATAACTTCCTCCAGCTTACTCAACGGAGCAGTATTTTCAACTCCGACCTTTTCGCTTTTCTCTTTGATGGTCG
>CAZPNF010000175.1:0-5299 GCA_964587715.1 uncultured bacterium
GGACGTAGAAGATCCTATGCTGATCCATTATACCTCTGGTTCTACAGGGAAACCCAAGGGTATTGTTCTCTCCCATAGAAACGCTATTGATGGGGTAAAGATCGTCAGCCATTATACAGAACTCAGGTCTGATGATAAAATTATCGGAGCCCTACCTTTTAATTTTGATTATGGGTTTAATCAGTTGATGAATACATTATACATAGGCGCCACACTCTACTTGCATACTTTCGTTATGCCAAATGATCTCCTGAAAGTTTTAGATAAAGAAGAGATCACTGTCTTTGCCGGCATGACTCCGATTTGGGCAAAGATATTCAATCCTCGGCTGGTCGATCTATCCAGGCCTTACAATTTTTCCCAATTACGTATTATAACAAATACAGGTGGTAAGGTGCCGGTTTCTATTGTTAAAAAACTTCGGGCATTATTTTTCAATGCCAGAATTTTTTTGATGTACGGTTTAACAGAGGCCTTTCGATCTACTTTTTTGGATCCAGATGAGATTGAGAAGCGGCCCGATTCCATTGGGAAGGCAATCCCCAATGTCGAGATTTTTGTTTTGAACAAGGATGGTAAAGAATGTAAGCCTAATGAAGAAGGTGAGTTAGTACATAGAGGTGCATTAATTTCCAAGGGGTATTGGAACAATCCTGAGAAAACAGCCGAAGTATTTAGACCGAACCCTCTTCTCGGCAAGGAAAATGAACACCTTGAAACAGTGGTTTTTTCAGGAGATATTGTTAAACGAGATGAAGAAGGGTTTCTCTATTATGTTGGACGGAAAGATCATATGATAAAAACCAAGGGATATCGAGTTAGTCCAACTGAAGTTGAAGAGTTAATTTCCAATATGGAAGGTGTCGGTGAATGTGTAGCCACGGGGTTTGAAAGAGACGATGAGATCTTCCTCCGTGTATTTGTCCATTTAAATGATAGTTCCCTAACTGCTGACGATATTGTTCTCTTTTGTAAACATAACTTTCCTTTCTATCTTGTGCCTGACGAAGTGATTATTGTGGATCATTTTCCTCTCACTCCAACAGGCAAGATAGATCGTGAAAAAATCATCCAGGAGTACAAACATGGTTAATAATAAAAGCACCAGAGGTTTATCCATGGATTTACCATTTACTGGTGTGAATCTTCAATCGATTGCAGAGGATTACGAAACACCTTTTTATCTTTATGATATCAGGTTTGTCCTGGAGAGGGTACGTCGTATTAAGGAGAATTTAAGTTCCGATATCAAACTTTATTACTCTATTAAAGCCAATCCCAATAGCGAGATTCTGGTTAAACTTTCAAGGGCTGTGGATGGTGTTGATATTTCCTCTGGTGGCGAATTGGTAAAGTCAATCAAAGCAGGATATGATCCGGAGAAGCTGAGTTTTGCAGGTCCAGGGAAAACGGACTATGAACTTGGTCAGGCTATCGCAGCGCAAATTGGTTCCATCAGCATTGAATCTATAAATGAACTTTTGAGGGTAAATAAAATAGCACAGAGAATGGATAAAAAGGTCAATGTTTCACTTCGTATTAATCCCTCCAGAATGTTCAGAGAATTTGCTATCAAGATGGGAGGTAAATCTTCTCAATTCGGGATTGACGAAGAAAAATACCTTGATTTTTTTGAAACATTATCCCGGTGCAGTAATTGTCAGTTTGTTGGCATCCATATTTATTCCGGAACACAGTGCCTGAAATCCGAAGTTCTTATAGAGAATTTTTGTAACACTATGGATGTTGTTCAGAAAGTGGTAAAGGAAACGGAAGCTGTACCTGAGATTATTAATTTTGGCGGTGGATTTGGAGTGCCGTATTATGAGAACCAAACTTCCTTTGACGTAAGAAAGGTTTGTTCGGCATTGTCAGAAAAGTTTGCAAATTTTAAAGCTCAGAAAAAACTTCCTGAACTAATCGGCTTGATCGAGCTGGGCAGGTATTTAATGGCGGAAGCAGGCATATATGTAACAAAAGTCATCGATATAAAAGAGTCCAGAGGAGAAAAATATTGTGTGATGGATTGGGTCATGCATCATAATCTACCAGCCAGCTGAAATTTTGGCCAGATTATCCGCAGGAATTTTAAAATAATAAATATATCAAATCCCCACGGTGCTGCTGAAACCGTCACAATTGTGGGGCCTTTATGTACTTCTATTGACGTGTTAGGAAAGGGAGTATCTCTTCCCAAACCCAAAATAGGAGATTATTTATCTGTATTAAATTCAGGAGCTTATGCCTACACAGCCAGCCCTCTTTTGTTTCTTTCTCACAGAGCTCCCGAGGAATTAGTGATAGATGAGAATGATGAGGTAAAAGTTATCAGTGGGTCTTTTCTGCCCTCTTAATTGTTCTTAGGTGATGCCAATGGTTTTTATAAGAAAAGCTTATCCAGAAGATTTCGATGCAATATATCCAGTGCTGTCAGAATTCAATAATCCATATTTGACTAAGGATGCCAGGAGGCAGTTGTTTGTGAATCACTGGGATACTGAAGAAGGATATTTCGGATATGTGATGATAGATGATGATCGTGTGGTAGGATTTTTAGGACTAATTTTTAGCAGAAGATTTATTAAAAATAAAGTGCATAAATTTTGTAATATGACGAGCTGGATTGTTGAGAAAAAATATAGAGGTAAAAGTCTTTTTCTATTGCTTCCTGTATTAAGGCTGAAAAGTTATACTTTAACCGATTTTACACCTTCCAGAGAAGTGTATGCTATTTTGAAAAAGGCAGGTTTTCAGGAATTTGAAACCCATTATCGGCTTGTATTCCCTTTCCCAAATATAAGAAAATTATGGTCAAGTTGTGGTATTGTTTTTGATAAACGTATCATCGAAAAGAAACTCAATAGGAGAGACTACCAGATTTACAAAGATCATCAATTTCCACATTGTTATCATCTTACGATTAAATCAAAATATGGAGAATGTTATTTAGTAATGGGCAGGATGGTGAGAAAAAAATTCCCTTTTTTTATTGCTCAAATTTATTACATTAGTAATTTGGATGTTTTTAGAAAATGTATTGGAATGGTGAGATTTAAACTCTGTTTCCGTATAAAAACGCTTGCTCTTTATATCGATGAGAGATTTCTCAGGGAAAAGAGAATTCTGTTTTCCAAAAAAATGGCTCTCAAAGAACCCCGTATGTATAGGTCAGATATATTGAGCAGGGAGGGTATGGACGGTCTCTATTCAGAATCAGTGATTCTCAATATATAGTTTTATTTTTCAGGTGATTTTCCATGATAATAGTTCTGGAGAAGTAAATGGATAAACAGGAAATTAAACAAAGAATAAGAGAGTATTTTAAAAATAATAATGATTACTTGCCTGAAGAAGATGAAGATCTTTTTGAGAATAGTGTGTTGGATTCGTATGGTGTGGTTGACTTTCTAACGTTTCTTGAGGAAGAACTGGGTGCTAAAATAAACATTGAAGATATCACAATGGAGAACTTTTCCACAATACAAAAGATTGTTAATCTGATTCAAAAATGAGTAATTTGTTTAATGAGAGAAAACAATCCAAAAATCCTATTTAAATTCTTATTGATCATAAGCGTCTTAATTTTATTGATAGTGATTGTCTTCAGCTTTACGTTGTTTTATGTATTGAAGATTTTGTTATTGGTGATATTGTCTGTTTATTTTTTGTATTGTATTTTTGTTCTTTTGCTATGGATCAGTATTATTAGGAGGAAACGTCATTATATTCATGCTACAGGGGAAGATATTTTAATCGTTGCTCCTCACCAGGATGATTGTGTGGCTATAGCAGGAGGATATGCTATACAGACAAAGGAAAAAGGAGGACAGGTTACCGTGCTTTATGTAACGGGCGGTATCCCCGGTGATAATCCAATAAGAAGGCAAGAAGCCCTTAATGCATGGGCAACAATTGGTGTTTCAAAAAGTTCATTATTTTTTTTAAAGCATTATATCTCGACTGGTCTAGTGGATAGAGAAGAAATTGATGTTTGCCTCAATGAGTTGACGAAGTTTATTGAAGAGATACAGCCAAAAACTATTTTTATTCCTCTTTATGAAGGAGGAAATTATCAGCATGATGTTACTAATTATATGGTAAGTGAGGCTATTAACCGCTGTAATTCAGAGATCACTGTTTATGAATCGCCAGAATATAATTTTTATTTTTCTTTTGAAACAACTCCTGAGAAAATATTGTCGGGTTTTGCGAGGCTAATTCCCTTTATAAGTTACGATTATTCGCCTGAGCCAGTAAAGAATGACACAGTGTATTACTTAGAAATGACAACAGAACAATTGCAATTGAAGAGACAAATGTTGGCGAAGTTTACCACACAGAATCCAAAACAATTGGTTAAAAGATTTGGTTTTACAGATCGGTATCAAAAGTTGCATCAGTATGATTATGCGAAACCGCCTTTTGATTATAAATTTTCTCTGGCTAGAAAAATTAATTTTGTCAAATCACTTCCGGTAGTAGGAAAATTTATGGCGAGAGCTGTTAAGTGGACAAAGACCATCCATCCGGATCCAAATTACACTATGACAAAGATACTTTTTTCTAAGGATTCCCAAAGTTATGATGGTTCTTTTTAGAAGGAGGTGTGTTATGTTTGGGAAAAATGAAATATCCAAACTGTTGCTTATTTGTGTTACTCTTTTTGTCGCACGGTTTACCTATTCTCAATCTGTACCTATTTCTTTTACTAATGTAGGCAGCAGTACTGGGACGAAAGTTGCTTGTAATACGCATGGATCAGGTTTTTTTGATTACAATAATGATGGATTTGCTGATATTTTTATAGTGGACAATAAAAGTGAGGGTCATTTTGGTTGTTTGCCTCATACACTGTTTAAAAATTTAGGTAATGGTACATTTCTAAATGTAACGAGCGAAGCAGGTGTTGAAGGGTATTGTGAAAGTGCACAAGGTTTGGCAGCGGGTGATTATGACAATGATGGCGATCTGGATATGACTGTGGGAATGGGGCATTGGCACGCAGTGCTTTATAAGAATAATGGGGATGGGACCTTCAGTGATGTTTCTTCTTCTGCTAAAGTGACTGGTGGTAATAGAGGGCGTACTCTTACATTTGTTGATTATGATAATGATGGTTATCTCGATCTGTTTATTTTCGGAGATACTTACGTATCCTACGCTTACTCTGTACTCGTATATAAGAATAAGGGGGACGGAACTTTTGCTATTACTTCAAAACAAGCAGGACTCGGCTATGAACGGTCCTCTAACGATATTTGGGGTTTTGCATTTGCAGATGTGGATAACGACGGCGATA
>CAZPNF010000176.1:0-3182 GCA_964587715.1 uncultured bacterium
GCTGGAAATGGCAGGTGTACCTCCTCTGGCATTTGCTCTGGGGATGTATCTTCCTATTCAGATTAATATGCCTTTGTTAGTGGGGGGTATTGTTTCCTGGCTGGTAATCCGTATTTCAAAGAAGGTGAAAAGAGAAGAAGGAAATTCTCCCAAGGAAAGAGGTACTTTGATTGCTTCTGGTTTTATTGCAGGTGGTGCTCTTATGGGAGTTGTGGGTGCCTTCCTTAATCTGAATGAAATAGGCAAACCGATACGTTTTATTTCCATAGGGGCACGTTATACAAAAGAGGTTGTGGAGAAAACAGGAAAAGTTATCTGGGGAATTCCTCATTCGGGAGGGTATTTACACTATTTTAGCTCCCTTTCAGGCCAGTTAATTAGTTTAGCAGGTTTTGTTGGTTTGTGTTTGTTTGTCTATTACTACGCTAAGGGGAAGAAAAAAGATTAATCAACGTATTCGAAGAAACTGATACCATCGCTTAAATGGAGTTTATGAGAGCGATGGTATCAGTTTTAATTTCTCTGATTTTTAGTGAAAATAATCACAAAATATCTTGACAATGTGGAATAAATTGATTACATTTTCCGCTCTTTTAAAGCGGGTATGTTTTATCCTCAATCCTATGTTAAAGGAGTAGATGTAAGCAAAACTCGTGACCTTTTTTGGAGAACTAAAAATGAAAAAATATGTATTGTGCAAGACGTGTGTTCCCAGGCTTTCACATTACAGGAATGCACTTCTCAGGTTTAAAGATCTGGGTTTTGACAGAGTTTTTTCCAAGACTATTGCTGAGGCAGTAGGTGTAACTTCTGCACAGGTTAGGAAGGATTTTTCTATATTTGGGATTTCAGGTAATAAAAAAGGTGGGTATAATGTAGATACGCTTATTGACCAGTTGTATGCGATTCTGGATAAGGGTAGTGTTCATGAAGTGATCTTAGTTGGGATTGGTAATATTGGTACTGCGTTAATCAATTATAGATTATTTGAAAAAGAGGGCATCAAGATTGTAGCAGGTTTCGATATTGATCCTTCAAAGATTAATAAGAAGAACAAAATTTCAATATTCCAACTTGATGATCTTGAAGATTTTGTGAAAAAAAATAACATAAAAATAGGTATTATTACTGTCCCTGCAATCAGTGCTCAGGAAGTATGCGATAGGATGTTTTCTGCAGGAATAAAAGGAATTCTCAATTTTGCTCCAATACAGTTAAAATGTAGAGAAGGTTTTGTTGTAAGAAACGTGAATATAATGCTTGAGCTTGAAAATGTTATTTATTTTGTAAACGCGTTGGACGAAGTAATTAACATTGAATAAAATAGTGGAGTGAGTTAATGAGAACCGTTAAGATAAAAAAAGAGCGTCTCAATGATTTTCTTGAATCCATTAAACCATTTGGTGAGTTGTGGGGTCCAGTAAAGAGCGGTGATAGTCATGTTCTGGAAAAGGTAGAAGATTTCTCCAGACTTGATTTGACTGCTCTCAGGACAAAGCTTCCTTTTAAAAAACTTCTTTTACCTCCGAAGTTTACTATGTTCTCCTTTGATGAAAAAGGGGTCAAAGCCGTTTTTAAGAATTTCCCAAATCAGGTGATTTTTGGCCTGCATCCCTGCGATATCTATGCTCTGATGATAATGGACAATTTCCATGGTTTACATTATCCAGATCCTTACTATCAAGAACGCCGGAAAAGAACAGCTATTATTGGACTCTCCTGCATTCCTGATGATCTCTGTTTTTGTAAAAGTACTAACACCCACAATGTGGAGAGAGGATTTGATTTGTTCTTTTCTGACCTCGGCGATTTCTTTCTTGTATGGGTTGGGTCCAGCCTGGGCGATGACATGATTAGAGGATGCAGTGAGATAGTGGATGAAAATGTGGGGCACGATGATTTGAAAAAATATATTGCCTTGCGAAAGTACAGGGATGCCCAGTTTAAAACTGATATGGACTTAACAGGTATGCCTGGTATTATGGAATTGAGTTACGACAGCCCAATCTGGGAAGAATTGGGAGAAAAATGTCTCTCCTGTGGAATCTGTACAATTGTGTGTCCTACCTGTCCATGTTTTACTGTGATAGATGATATAGAACTCGGAAAGTCTGAAGGTAAAAGAATTCGCCAGTGGGACTCCTGTCTTTTCACTGAGTATTCTATGGTGGCAGGAGGGCACAATTTCCGTGAGGCAAGAGCAGAGCGTTTGAAGCTCAGGTTTACTCATAAATTGCAGGCTTTTGTTGGAAAATTTGATGAACCTGCCTGTGTTGGGTGTGGGCGTTGTATTGGTACATGCCCTGTTGATATTGATATTAGAACCGTGGTTCTAAGACTCACAGGTGAGGAGGTCTCGGCATGAAAGCTTCGACTCAATTAAAAAATCCTTATAAACCAGAACCCATGCGGCTCATTAGGCGTTATCCTTTAACAGACGATGTTCATTTTTTTCAGGTCCGAGCTGTGAATATGGATAAGGCGTTGAACCTTAATTATCTTCCCGGCCAATTCATGATGGTTTCGCTGTGCGGTATTGGAGAAGCTCCTTTTTCTATTTCTTCTTCTCCTTCCCGTCCCGGGCTTCTGGAATTCGGGATACGGCGTGTAGGACGGGTGACCAATGCTATTTTTAAGCTGAAAGAGAACAGTCTTCTGGGTGTGCGAGGGCCCTATGGTAATGGTTTACCAGTAGAAAAAATGTATGGTCACGATTTAATAATTGTTATGGGTGGCCTTGGAGCAGTTCCCCTGCGCTCGCTTATTCTCTATGCGCTTGATAATCGTGATAAGTTTGGGAAGATTTATTTACTTCACGGTGCAAAAAGACCTGCTGAAATGCTTTTTTTGCAGGAATTCCTCCGCATGAGAAACAGAGATGATCTTAAATGTTTTCTCACAGTTGATCAGGATGATACGGGTGAATGGCCCTGTGATACAGGAGTTGTGACTCGACTTTTTCACCAACTCAATGAAATTGATCCTGAAAATACTTACTTTGCTGTATGTGGGCCTCCTGTGATGTACAAGTTTGTTGTTGCTGAAATTTTGAAACTTAATGTCCCCAAGCATCAGATCCTTCTGACACTTGAAAGAAGAATGAAATGTGGGGTTGGAAAATGCGGGCACTGCGTCATAGGGGGATATATCTATACATGTCTTGAGGGACCAGTTTTTTCCTA
>CAZPNF010000176.1:3192-5294 GCA_964587715.1 uncultured bacterium
TCATTTAGAATGTAGGAGAAACAGATTGGCCCCAGAAAAAAACTGCGAGAAAAATAAAAAGAGACGGCACGATTTCTTTTACGATAGTACTATTCTTCATTTTGTAACTCCTTTCTGAAGTTTTTTCAAAACACAGGATTTTGATTCAAGGCAAAAATACTTTTCTACTACCTCAATATTTATAAATAGATAGACAGAATTAAACAAGAAGTAGATGAATAAATATTCGTTGATGAACTTTCATATGTTTTAATTCCATTCTCCTCCGCTGTGTATGAACTGTACAGTAAATCAATTCCATGATGTCCTGATAACGAAATATTTTTGGTGATCCAGTATTCTACTCCAAACAATACACCAACAGAATAACTGTACTCAGGATTTTTTCTCTCAATTTTGCTTTTATCAGTCGTTTTTTCATACTCATCATATTTTTTTAGTCGGACACCAATTTTTCCCCCTATATACGGAGAAAGTTTTTTTAACGACTTAAAATGTTTTTCAATTCCTAACGACAATCTAATATCTGTATCCACAACCTCGTCATTCGATTGGTCTGTGTAGTAATAATCTTGCTCGTAGGATTCTCTTTTAAACATCAAACCTGCCCTCATAGCAAGATCATTTGTCCACCAGTATTTTCCCGCTATGCCGTGTATACGACCACTAATAAAAGATTGAAAATAAAAGTCGAACTGCACCGCCTTGCTGCCTTTTCTATCGGTCTTCTCTTGGGCCAACAATGGCAATGTAAATGAGCAAACAAATGCCAGTACAAAATATGCAAATTGGCTTTTCTTAAATATATTCATTGTGCACCTCCAATTTATTTTTATTTCTATAATTCAATGCTGTTTTTCCCTCTTAGCATCATTGTCTTTCTTACAGTCGAATGTTCTCCTATAAAGTCAAGTTTTAGGATTATGGCCCATATCTTGAAAGACAATGACGCATATAAAATAAATTTCAGGTATCTCCAGATGAATATTCCGTTATATTTTATGAAAACCATGGAACAAGATCCTTATATTTATGGAAAACTAACGTATACGCCCCGTCCACTCAATAAGGGTAAATATTCATTGATCGACTGATCATTGAGGGCTATGCCAAAATGAATTAAAATCAATAGGTAATGATAAATATTATTTAACATGTACTTGCAAATATATGCCATTTTGACTGTCCACGATGTTGTGCTATTTGTGAGTTAACAGTTAATTGATAATACTGACGTTATTGTGCACATTTTACGATGTATTAAACATCTAATCACCTCCTTTCAAATGATTATATTAATGTTAATAATTCCATAATGGATTCCATTTCTTGTCCCGCAGAGGCTTTGCCTCTGCGAAAACGATTCTTTCATCCAAATTCAATACAGAATTCACGAAAAAGGTTCAGGCTCACAGGTAAATGAATGCCACATTTTTCTCTTTATTCTACCCCCCGGGAATAGTGACGTGTTTTTTTAATTCTACAAATAAACTAACGAAAAATCAAGAATTATTTTTGTTTTTTAATGTATTTGAAAATATTCATACATAATATTGTCTTCATGATGAGAATGGCATTACCGCATCAGCGTAATCTTCTCGGTCAAAACCTTATCCCGAAACCGGAGCTGGTAAAGATACGTTCCTGAAGCCACCGTTCGTCCAAACGTGTCCCTGCCGTCCCAGAGGACGGTGTGCCGACCCGATGGTTTTTCTTCGTCAACCAAGGTTTTCACTTCTCTTCCCAGAATGTCGTAAATCTTCAGGACCACTCTGCCTTGTTCCGGCAATGTGAAGTGGATGCTCGTTGTTGGGTTGAAGGGATTGGGATAACTTTGAGCAGAGAGTTCACTCAGTTCTTTGGTTGTTGCCATATTTTTCGCAAGAGGTTCATGCCCCATGTCCTCCAGTTGACCCTGGGCTGAGAGAGCTGTGGGATGGTCCGGGAAAAGCTCGATGACTGCTTGAAACATCTCCGCAGCCTTAGCTTTATCATTTAAATAGTGCTTGTAGATCAACCCCTTGCCGTAGAGCAGTTCACACACCAATGAATCCTGGGGAAAAGAGGCGATGATCTGATCCGACTGGGCAATTGCTTCTTCG
>CAZPNF010000177.1:0-882 GCA_964587715.1 uncultured bacterium
ATGAGAGGGGCGGACTGGTTCAGACTCTTAATGGAGATACTGGTTCGGTAACAATTGTAGGTGCTGTTTCTCCACCCGGAGGAGATTTTTCAGAACCAGTAACTCAGCACACAAAGCGATTTGTACGGGCATTCTGGGCTCTGGATCGGGATCTTGCCAATGCCCGTCACTATCCTTCTATCTCGTGGCTTGATTCTTACTCAGAATATGTTGAGGACGTTACACAATGGTGGAACGAGAATGGTGATCCTGAATGGGCAACACTCCGCAGTGAAATGCTTGATCTGCTCCAGAGAGAAGAAAAGCTCCAGCAGGTGGTTAAGTTAGTGGGTGCTGATGTTTTGCCAGAGAGTCAAAGGCTTGTCCTTGATGTTTGCAATATCTTTAAGAATACTTTTCTCCAGCAGTCTGCTTTTGACAAAATCGATATGTACTCCACTGTTGAAAAGCAGGTAAGGATGCTTAAAATTATTGTGACTTTTTACAGGTTGGGTCAGGCAGCTCTCAAAAAAGGGGCATCCCTCATGAAGTTGCGGCGGATGAAAATTGTTAGTGAAATAGCGCGGATGAAGTTCAGTATCTCCAATGAAGAGGTGGATAAATTGGATGAACTTCAAGAAAGACTTGAAAGGGAGATGAAACGTTTGGGTGAGATATATGAGCGATTTTGATACAAACACTCTGCTAAAATCCAGGGAATATCAGGGAATCCATAGAATTGTCGGGCCCTTGCTTTTTCTTGACGGTATTCATAATGTGGGATACAACGAACTGGTTGAGATTCGCGGAGCAGGGGGAGAAGAGAGACTGGGTACGGTGCTTGAGACAAGTGAAGGAGCTGCTATTGTCCAGGTTTTTGAGGGAACAACGGGATTTTCTCTT
>CAZPNF010000177.1:892-4142 GCA_964587715.1 uncultured bacterium
ATGCTGGGGAGAGTTTTTGATGGTCTGGGACGTCCAATTGATGGAGGGCCGGATCCAATTGCTGATGAGCGATGGGATGTAAACGGAGTACCGATTAATCCTACTGCCAGAACTTATCCAACAAAATTTATACAGACTGGCATATCAGCCATTGATGGAATGAATACACTGGTTAGAGGTCAGAAGCTGCCTGTCTTCTCTGGCTCGGGGCTTCCACACAACAGAGTAACAGCCCAGATTGTGCGGCAGGCTAAAATTGTAGGAGAGGATGTTTCCTTTGCTATCGTGTTCTGTGCAATGGGTGTAAAACACGATGTTGCCAGAACTTTTGTCGATAACTTCAGGGAAACAGGTGTACTGGAAAATGTTGTTCTCTTTCTCTCCCTTGCTGATGCACCTTCAGTTGAGAGGCTTGTTACTCCAAGAACAGCTCTGACAATGGCTGAATACTTAGCTTTTAGTGAGAACATGCATGTTCTTGTGATTCTTACTGATATGACAAACTACTGTGAGGCTCTTCGGGAAGTCTCAACGATTCGCGGTGAGATTCCATCAAGAAAGAGTTATCCTGGATACCTTTATTCTGATCTTGCTTCTCTCTACGAGAGAGCCGGCATGGTGGAAAATTCTACAGGCTCAATTACACAGATGCCAATTCTGACAATGCCAAACGACGACATCTCGCATCCTATTCCTGATCTTACTGGATATATCACAGAGGGACAGATCGTCTTAGAAAGAGAACTCTACCAGAGAGGAATCTATCCACCTATTGCAGGTCTTCCATCCCTTTCGCGATTGATGAAAGACGGTATTGGCCCTGGCATGACCCGCGAAGACCATGCCCACATTGCCAGTCAGCTCTTTGCTGCCTACGCCAAGGTGAAGGACGTCAGAGCATTGGCTTCAGTGATAGGGGAAGAAGAGCTAACTCCTCTGGATCATATATACATGAAGTTTGGTGAAACCTTTGAGAAACAGTTTCTTTCCCAGAGAGAAGACGAAGATCGTTCAATTGAAGAAACCCTGGATCTCGGTTGGAAAGTCATTTCCATCCTGCCGAAGGAAGAACTCCAGCGAATCACAGAAGAAGAGCTGGTAAAGTATTACGGGAAATAGGTGGTGATGTTGAAAAAGGCATTAATGTTTTTCTTTTTTGTTTTAGTAACAGTGAAAATTTTCTCTCTGGATTCGGCTTTTGGTAAGAACAAATCTGCCGGTATGATTCTGGCAGGAGTAAAAAAAGGATACTATCCTGTAATTAGAAACGTTCCGATTCTTCCTGATGTGGTAATTGTAAAGAGAAGTGTTTCTGGTTTGCTGAAGGGCGAAGGAAGTTTGTGGGAGAAAAACCTCCAGCGTGTTGGCGCTGTTTCTGTTGCCCCGATGTTTCCTGCCCATTCGCTGCGGAAACAGTTTGCCACAGACGACCTATCCAGAATTTTTGAAATCCGCCTTCCCCCTGGAAGCGATGTCTACAGGGCAGTAAACGTTCTTTCTAAGGATCCGTCTGTGGAGTATGCAGAGCCGTGGTATCTCCGTAAAATCTTTTACAACCCCAACGATTCTGCTGTCGATTCCCAGTGGTATCTTAACCAGGTAAAGGACCAGCTCGCATGGGATATTTTTAAAGGTGATACCACAGTCGTAATTGGAATTGTTGACAGCGGAATTTTTTGGAACCATCCAGATTTAGCAAAAAATATCTGGAAAAATCCAGGAGAAATTCCTGGCGACAACATTGATAATGATCACAATGGTTATGTGGACGATATTAGAGGGTGGGACTTTGGAGGAGCACATGTGGGGCAGCCCGACAACGATCCCACCGAAGCAACTGCTTACCACGGCACAGCAGTTGCTGGTGTTGCGAGTGCAGTGACTGACAATGGGATTGGCATCGCAGCCCCAGCTTTCAATGCTAAAATAATACCTGTAAAAGCCACTGTAGATGATGATCAAAATCACTACATTGTTTTTGGAGACCAGGGTATTGTCTATGCAGCAGATAACGGTGCAGACATTATTAACTGCAGCTTTGGAGGTTTGGGTGGTTCCAATGCAGAACGAGATGTTGTAAATTATGTTTGCAATAAAGGTGTTCTTATAGTTGCTGCAGCAGGAAACGGAGCTGGTGAATCTCCTGCTTATCCTGCAAGTTATCCGGGAGTGCTTTCTGTTGCAGCCACGGACAAAAATGATGTAAAAGCCAGTTTTTCTAACTGGGGTTATTCAGTAGATGTGTCTGCTCCTGGCGTGTACATCTATACTACATGGAGTAAGAATGGTTATGAGGGGGGGTACCAAATGAGCGGGACATCTTTTTCTTCTCCATTGGTTGCCAGCATTGCTGGACTTCTTAAGGGGCATTATCAAGACTGGACCGGGGATCAGATAGGTGAACAGATACGTATCTCTGCTGATCCCATCGATAATTTAAACCCATCTTATATTAGAAAGTTAGGCCGAGGCCGTGTCAATGCATACAGAGCTCTTAGAGTGAGTTCTCCTTCGATTCGACTTGTAGATTGTAATTTAATCGAAGGGGGAGAAAGTAATCACAATGGAATTTTTGATCCAGGTGAGGAACTTTTGCTTACTTTTAAAATAAAAAACTTTCTCCAACCCGCCACAGGAATTGTGGTAAATGTAGAAACTGACAATAAGGATATCACAATTTTGGGCGGTACTTTTCAATTCCCAACATTAAACACTTTAGAAGAAAAAGGGAATAACGGAACCCCTGTGAGGATTCAGATTTCTCCAGATGCAGCCCGGAGACAAAAAATCGATCTCTTTTTTAATGTTTCAGCCGATAATGGATACGAAGATTTTGATCATTTTGATTTTACCATACCTCCTGTCTACGCCACAATTTACGCCGGCAGGGTCGGGTTGACACTCTCTTCAACTGGCAGGTTGGGATTTGTTGATTATCCTGACAATACAATGGGGGATGGGTTTGTGTTTGATGGGGAGAACCTTCTTTTTGAAGGAGCCTTAATGGCGGCAGTGTCTCAGGATTCTGTTTCAGATGTGGCAAGAGGGACTAACGAGAGTGTACAGGACAGCGATTTCGAGCCTGTACCGGGTGGAGAACTCGTAATCAATAAACCGGGTGAGATTGCTGATGAGGAGGGAAAGACAACTTTTACAGATGAAGCAGCTCAACACTCCTTGCACATTCAAGTTCTTCAGACCTCACTGGCTTTTAATGATTCAACCAATGGGAGTTACGTACTTCTATCGT
>CAZPNF010000177.1:4152-5292 GCA_964587715.1 uncultured bacterium
ATCGTACAGAATTAATAGTCTTTCTCAGAAGCCTCTTCAGAATTTCTATTTTGGGCTTTTTATGGATTGGGATGTTGGGGACAACGGTAACAATGCCGGGAAGAATCTCCCTGGTTACGAAGAGAATTTTGGCCTGGGATATGTGTACGATCCACTTACTTCGCTCTACGGCGGCTTGGAGATTGTGAGTAAAGGAGGTACTTCAGTTTACAAATCAGTTAAAAATCCTGGTGAAATCTACGATGGGTATAGCGATGCTGAAAAATGGGCCGATCTTTCCGGAGGTATTCAGGCAATAAAAGACTCGAGCCTCAGCGATTACTCCCATGTTCTAGGAGTAGGTCCCCTGACAATTAATCCCGATGATACTGTTCTTATCGGGTTTGCTGTCCTTGCAGGAAATGGATTGGCTGAGCTTAAGATGAATGGTCAGGCTGCAAGAGAAAAATGGAAAGAGCTTTTTGAAGGAGGAGCAAAGCCGCAGCAATTGTCTTACAATTTAGAGCAAAATTATCCCAATCCTTTTAAAAAAACAACGACTATTGATTACGACCTGCCAGAAAAAAGCAGTGTAATACTGACGATTTACGATCTTCTTGGTCGGAAATTAGTACAGCTCGTTGACGAAACCCAGAAGATGGGTCATCACCAGGTAGTATGGAATGGATATACCTCCGGAGGTTTGGTACCCAGTGGAATTTATTTCTACAGATTAAAGGTTGGTTCTTTTGAAAAAGTTCGGAAAATGATTATCCTGCGGTAAGGAGAAATCTGTGATAGGTGATATTATAATTGCTAATGTTATTGTCAGTGCAGGACTTGTTCTCTTAATTTACTTTTTTGACATCAATGAAAAGGAACCGCCCCGGACTCTTGTTAGAATTTACATTGTAGCGATTTTGGTGACCTTTCTTTTTGGTAAATTAAAGGGTTTTCTTTTTGCTCACTATAATTTCCATTTTTCAGAGCTCTTTACAAACTACATTGTGGCCGGTTTTTTTGAAGAGCTGTTGAAATTTATAGTGGTGATGATTTTTGTCTGGCCGTTGAAGTCGTTCAATGAAGAAACAGATGGTATCATCTACTACTTGGTTGTCGCTGCAGGTTTTGCTGTTTTAGAAAATGTGGGTTACTCGTTTC
>CAZPNF010000178.1:0-5291 GCA_964587715.1 uncultured bacterium
ATCCATCAGCTAAGACATCCCCCTTTTTTACTTTATCGCCAACAGAAACCAGCGGCTTCTGGTTGATCATGGTATCCTGATTTGTCCGCAGGAACTTGGTTAAGTGATAACTTACTGTTTCCTGGTAATCTAAACTTAAGGGATCAATTTCTTTTTTAGAATCAGGTTTTATAACAATTTCTTCTGCACTAACCTTTACAACCGTACCATTAACTTCAGAAACAAGGAGTGCCCGGGAATCCTTAGCCACTTTTTGCTCCATTCCCGTACCTACAAGGGGAGCCTCTGGCTGAATAAGGGGAACCGCCTGCCTCTGCATATTTGACCCCATCAAAGCCCGATTAGCATCATCGTGTTCTAAGAAAGGAATCAAAGCTGCTGCTGCACTAACGATTTGAGTGGGGGAAACATCCATATAATCAACTTCTTCAGGCTTTACCACTGGAAATTCTCCCTTGTGGCGAGCTTTAACCTTTTGGTTTAAAAAATTCCCCTTTTCATCAATAGGTGCATTGGCCTGGGCAATTATATACTGTTCCTCATCATCAGCACTCAAATATTCAATTTTATTTAGTGCCCTACCATTTTTCACCTTTCTGTAAGGAGTCTCCAAAAATCCAAAATCATTAACTCTAGCATACGTAGCAATAGAAGATATAAGCCCAATGTTGGGCCCTTCTGGGGTTTCGATAGGACAGAGCCGGCCATAGTGTGTGTAGTGGACATCTCGAACCTCAAAACCTGCCCTTTCCCTGGTAAGACCTCCTGGCCCGAGAGCTGAGAGTCGTCTTTTATGGGTAAGTTCAGCCAAGGGATTTGTTTGATCCATAAACTGAGAAAGCTGGCTGGTCCCAAAGAAAGTATTGATAACTGATATAACAGTACGAGCATTTACCAAATCCTGGGGAACCAATCGCTCGCTATCGCCGATATTAAGCCTTTCCTTGATAGTTCTTGCCATACGTGATAAGCCCACATTCATCTGGGCAGAAAGCTGCTCCCCAATAGTTCTTACACGTCTATTCCCCAGGTGATCAATATCATCAGTTGTTCTTGTACCTGCTCTTATATCCAGCAGATATTTTATGATCATGACTAAATCTTCGGTAGTCAAAACTGTTACATCTTCGGGAACATCCAAGCCTAACTTCCGATTCAAACGGTACCTGCCAACTCTGCCAAGATCGTACCTTTTTGGATTAAAAAACAATCTATCTATGAGAGCCCTGGCTGTATCCAGATCAGGTGGATCTCCGGATCTCAACTGCCTGTAAATTGCTTCAATTGCGTCTTTTTCTGACTGGACTGTATCCTTTCTCAAGGTATTGTTTATTACTTCAGAACCGCCCATTCGATCTTCTGAAACAACAAACTTTAGTCTGGTAACACCCAACGCCTTAAGCCGGGGAATAAGTTTTCCCTCTAAGATACCATCATGGTCCAAAATTACTTCGCCGGTCTCCTTGTCGACAATTCCTTCCTCATTCTGGCTGAAAAAAACATTTCGCCCAATATATTTCTTGATTTTGGGATCATCAATTAGAACTTCTTCGATTAAATTAAAAAGCCTCAGAACTTCTTCATCAGTTGAACATCCAATTGCTCGCAAAAGTGTCGTGACAGGGAACTTACGCCCCTGATCCACATAAACATACAGAATATCATTGGTGTCCGTCATAAACTCAAGCCATGAACCGCGGAAAGGAATAATTCTGGCAGAATATGTTCTAATACCATTGGGGTAAACCTTTTCATCAAAAAAGACCCCTGGAGAACGATGAAGCTGGTTTACGATAATGCGTTCGGCCCCATTGATTATGAAAGTTCCCCTCTCCGTCATGTAAGGGAAGTTTCCCAGATAAACAATTTGCTCTATTGTATCCGCATACCTGGATTTCTCGTAGACATCACGTACCGATAACCTGAGCTTTGCCTTCAACGGCACTGCGTACGTCACTCCCCGCTCTCTGCACTCTTCCACACTGTACTTTGGTGATTCGACGTAATACTCCACAAACTCCAGAAGGAAATTTTCCCTCGAATCCGTTATCGGAAACAAGGAGAGAAAAACCTCCTGAAGCCCCTGAACTTCCCTTTTGTTAGGGGGAACATCGTCCTGCAAGAAATCTTTAAAGAATTTGATCTGAATATCCAGCAAATCCGGGATTTCCATCACAGACGATATTTTAGAAAAAGATTTACGTCGTATGGGCTCTTTTCTCAAGTAAACCACTCTCCTTAAGAATGGAAAATATCTACGATAGACTTACTTTAATTCTACAGTAGCACCAACCTCTTCCAGTTGACGTTTAACGTCTTCTGCCTCTTCCTTTGTCACACCTTCTTTTATTGCACAGGGTGCTGATTCAACCAAATCCTTGGCTTCTTTCAATCCCAGCCCGGTAAGTGCTCGCACAACTTTGATTACCTGAATTTTGCTTGATCCAAAAGAAGAAAGCATTACATTAAACTCAGTCTTTTCTTCTTCAGGCTGTGCTGCCTGAGAAGCAGGTGCAGCACCCGGAGCAACAACAACAGGAGCAGCAGCTGTCACTCCAAATTCTTCTTCCAGCGCCTTGACTAATTCTGCAAGCTCCATTACTGTCATTTTCTTAACTGCTTCAACAATCTTCTCTACATTTTTGCTTCTAGAAGATTTTTCTTTTTGAGTCTCCTCTTTTTCTTCCCCCACTTCAACAGTCCCCTCTGTCTTCTTTTCCTCAGCCATTATTATCCTCCAAACTTATTTATTCTTTTCCTTTGCATTCTTTACAGCATCCAAAGTCATAACAAACTTTTGAAGAAGATTGTGCAATCCGGCTACCATTCCCTGTATGGGAGCATTAAATCCTCCCACTATGCGGGCCAACAAAACATCTTTGGGAGGAAGGGAAGCGATCTCTTCGATCTTCTCGGGCCCATAGAAAACACCTTCAAAGAGGGAAACCTTAATTTTCGGTTTTTCAGCTTTCTTAGCAAATTCTGAAACAACGCGAGCAGGAGCAGAAGGATCATCAAAACTGTAAGCGATGGCAGAAGGACCCTCTAAATAACTCACCAGCTCATCCCAACCAGCCTTTTTGGCAGCCATGCGGGTCAGCGTATTTTTTACAACGCGATAGCTTACCGAAGCCTCCCGGCACTTCTGCCTCAACTTTTCCATCATTTCCACATTGAGACCTTCAAAATCTGTAAGGAATACCCCTTTGGCTTTTTGTAATATTTTGGCAATCTCCTCTACTGCTGTCTCTTTTTCAGGTCTTGCCATGATTTATCCTCAATTTGAATAACAAACACCCTGCCTTATTTCATCGCCTCCAGTAAGGCTGTCCGATCTATTTTTATACCAGGTCCCATCGTCGAAGAAAGAGTAACGTTACGCACATACTGCCCTTTTGCCGAGGCAGGTCGTAACCTCAGAATCTGATCCATAAGAACTTTAATGTTTTCTACCAGCTTTTCTTTGGGAAAAGAAGCCTTGCCTACTACAGCATGTATATTCCCGTATCGATCCACCCTAAATTCTATGCGCCCGGCTTTAAGCTGTTTCACTGCCTCTCCAACCTCAAAAGTCACTGTCCCAGCTTTGGGATTAGGCATTAAACCTTTTCGGCCAAGGTACCGCCCCAATTTTCCTACTTCTTTCATAACATCTGGCGTGGCTACAATAGCATCTACATCACTCCAACCTTCTTCGATCTTCTTTATATAATCTTCCAATCCTACATAATCAGCACCAGCTTCCTTAGCCTCCTTATCCTTAGGAGCTTTACAGAGCACAAGAACCCTAACATTTTTCCCGGTCCCGTGAGGAAGAGAAATCGTGCCTCTAACAGCTTGATCCGCTTTTTTGGGATCTACCCCTAAGCGAACAGCAACATCAACTGATTCGTCAAATTTAGCAGATGCCATTTTTTTAAAAACTTCGACTCCTTCTTCTAACCCAAAGGATTTCCCCCGGTCTATTTTCTCAGTAATGGACTTGTATCGCTTACTTCGCTTCATAAGTATTATTCCTATCCTTCGACAACAATGCCCATGCTCCGAGCCGTCCCCTCGATAATTCGCATGGCCATTTCAATATCATTGGCATTTAGATCTACTATTTTGAGTTGAGCAATTTCCTTAATCTGTTCGCGGGTTACTTTACCAACTTTTTCACGGTTAGGCTCACCCGAGCCTTTCTCAATATTAGCCGCTTTTTTCAAAAGTACCGCAGCAGGAGGAGTTTTTGTGATAAAAGAAAATGAACGATCTGCATACACAGTAATAACCACTGGTATAATAAGACCCTGCTTCTCCTGCGTTTTTGCATTAAAGGCCTTGCAAAACTCCATAATATTAACACTATGCTGGCCCAGAGCAGGTCCCACAGGTGGGGAAGGATTTGCCTTGCCAGCAGGGATTTGCAATTTAATTAAACCAACAACCTTTTTCGCCATTCTCAATACCTCTAAAACATCGTTACGCTTCTTATATGAAAAAACCCGTGGGAAATAATTTATTTTTCCAATTCTACTTGTAAAAAATCTAATTCCACAGGTGTTGAACGTCCAAAGATGCTAACCATCACTTTCAATTTTTTCTTTTCCCGGCTAACCTCTTCTACAACTCCGGTAAAATCTGTAAAAGGACCGTCGATTACCTTAACCGGATCTCCTTCCCCAAATGGAATCTCAACAATTTCTTTATCCCTGCGCTCTTCAACTCTCCCCAGAATACGTTTTATTTCTTCCTCCTGGAGAGGAGCCGGCTGATTTTGGGGACCAACAAAATTAGTTACACCTGGTGCACTGAGAATAACATGCTGAGTTACTTTATCAAGCTCCATTTCTACTAACATATATCCCGGGAAAAAGATACGGTTTTTCACCCGTCTTTTCCCCTCTCTCATCTCAACTACATTCTCTGAAGGAATAAGGATTCTCGTGATCTTATCCTTCAAGTTAGCCCGCTCAATTTCATTTTCCAGATATTTCTGGATTTTTTTCTCATGGCCAGAAAAAACATGTATAGCATACCAGCGCAACAACGGGAACAAACCCCCAATTAAAAAATAACCTTAAGCAAGTGGTTCAGGAGAAAATCCACCCCAAAAATAAAAACAGATAATGCCACACAAAGCACAACAACCACCACAACAGACCCATAGAGTTCTTCTCTTGTCGGCCAGCTCACTTTTGAAAGTTCATGGTTAACTTCACTTAGATATTTTGAAATTTTTTTAAACATTTTTTTCCCTTCATACGCTGGCAGGCCTGGAGGGACTCGAACCCCCAACCCCCGGATTT
>CAZPNF010000179.1:0-5199 GCA_964587715.1 uncultured bacterium
TTCCCTTCTTCTTTATTGTTAGCCCGTTGTCCCCTGTACGGATACACACCCATATCCTCTTCACCAGAGAGGGGGAAGTCTCAAGAGAAGAGTTTCTCCTCCCCAAAAAAATAAAATTACAAATACCAAAATACAAGATCCAAACAAAAATGTGGGCATTCCCTGAAAGGGTATTATGTTCTGATTACTCTTTAACCCACTGATCTATCCAATCGAGGACTGTTTTCCACCAAAGACGGGCATTCTGCGGTTTTGTTACGAAATGTCCCTCATCAGGAAAGTAGAGGAGTTTTGAAGGAACATTTTGTCGCTGGAGAGCAGTGAACATCTGAAGCCCTTGTTCCGGAGGAACTCTAAAATCCTGTTCGCCTTGAATGACAAGTGTTGGTGTAGAGAAATTTTTAGCATAGTGCAGTGGTGACCATTTTTCGTAAAGTTTACTATTCTCGTAAGGTGTTCCACCAAATTCCCACTCAGGAAACCACAGTTCTTCAGTGGCCCCATAAAATGAAGCAGGGTTGAATATTCCGTCGTGGGATACGAGACACTTAAATTGCGTGAAATGGCCCGCAATCCAGTTAATCATGTAGCCGCCGAAAGATGCGCCTGCAGCTGCAAGCTTTTGTGAATCGAGGAAAGGATATTTCTTGAGAACATAGTCAAGACCCGCCATAATGTCGCGGTAAGGTCCTCCTCCCCAGTTTCTGGATACAAGAGAGCAGAAATCCTGTCCGTAACCTTTGGAGCCCCGGAAGTTTATCATAACTACAACGTATCCCCTTGACGCAAACATCTGAGCATTCCAGCGGTAGTGGAACTCATCCATCCAGGCCCCCTGAGGTCCCCCATGAATTAACATGATTACAGGGTACTTTTTAGCAGGGTCGAAAAAAGGAGGTTTCAAGATGAAGCCGTGAACAATTTTTCTGTCGAAGCTTGGGAACCAGAAATTTTCTAAATTATTCATTTCCAGTTTGTCAAGTATGTCGTTATTTGTAAAAGTCAATTGGAATGTATTCTCACCTTTGGTGTTGCAACTGAAAATCTCGTGCGGAAGATTAACACGCGTTCTGCGGAAGTACAACTGGCTTTCGTCAGGTGCGACGCAGAGATTTGTGTTGCATCCCGAATGGATCAATCCTTTTATTTTACCATTTTTAATTTCTATTAGAAAAATGATTATGCTTCCCTGATCTTCAGAAGTGAAATATATTTTTCCTCCTGATGGAGACCAGACAATTTCGTCTACGTCTAAGTCAAATTCAGAAGTCAGATTGCGAATTATGTGTGATCTTCGGTCGTACAGCATCAGATCGTACTGATCAGCTTCGTACCCTGAGTGTCGCATGGAACGATAGGCAATGTATTTCCCGTCAGGGGAATACACAGGTTGATTATCATTCCCAGGGTTCTGGGTAATCCGCCTGATTGTGCCTCCTTTTGCAGAGACAACAAAAATGTCGTTGTTGGTCGAGAGAGCCACAACAGGATCAATATTTCGGACAAAGGCAATTTCTTTACCATCGGGAGAAAAGGCAAAATCCCTCCTGCTGCCGAGGCTGATGGGAGGTGTATCAAAATCTCCTGGAGTTACGTCCCATGGTGATCCTCCACTGGAAGGCATTACAAAAAGATGAGTACGTTTTCCCTCCAGCCAGTGGTTCCAGTGACGGTAAATAAGATGATCTATAATTCGTGCTTTAACTTTGCTTTCCAGTCTTTTGTTATCAATCAATTTGCTTGAATCCAGTGTGGCAGCACCGGGATGAATTTCTGAAGTAAAGGCGAAGAATCTTCCATGGGGAGACCAGACAAAGTCTTTGATCCCGGTTGGGATATCAGAGATTTTTTGAGCTTCACCGCCATTCATGGAGATGACATAAATTTGAGGAGTGCCATCTCTTGTGGAAATAAAAGATAAAAAAGATCCATCAGGACTCCAGCAGGGATTTCCATCGTATGCAGGGCTTGTGGTTAACTGCCTTGATGAACCGCCTACACTTCTTATAAGATAGATGTCGGTGTTTTGAGAATTTTTTTCCATGTTGTATTGAGTAATGGTGTAGGCAATCCAATTGCCATCAGGGGAAAGCGTAAAGGTTCCTACCCGGCGTATGGCCCAGAGATCGTCTACATTTATTGCTCTTTTTTGAGACATTGCCGGAAGGGACAGAAGAAGATACCCAATGATAAAAATTGTAATTTTTTTCATTTTATTTTCCTCTTTGCCTATTTATGATTTTTATTTGTTCGTTTACCTGGCGCAAGTCTGTGCCCTGCCGCCATCGATACTAACAGTTGTTCCTGTAATCCAGCCGGCTCTGGATGAAGCAAGGAATGCAATGAGTTCTGCTACCTCTTCAGGTTCTCCAATGCGGCCAAGAGGATGGGTTTCCTTACTCCGCTCGAGAAATGTTTCGTATGCATTTTTGTCCATTCCTCCGCGTATATGAAGATTGGTACGGACAACACCGGGATTGACTGCATTAACGCGTATTCCCTTTTCTGCCAGTTCGAGGGCAGCACAGCGGGTTAATTGGTCTACACCAGCTTTACTTACACAGTAGGCAAGTACGCCGGGAAAAGCTCGCAGGCCTGTAACACTGGAAACATTTACAATTGAACCGTGTGTTTTTTCGAGATGGGGAACGGCAAGCTGCATTAGGTGGAAAACAGAGCGAAGGTTTATGTTAAACATTGTGTCCCATGCTTCAAGAGTTGTATTTTCTATTGTTCCGGTCCCGATTATACCAGCAGCATTAACAAGAATATCAAGCCGACCAAAATAGTCTACAGTTTCCTCGATACATTTTTTGGCTTCATCTTCATTTGTTATATCTGATGGAAGCACAAGTACCTTAGAACCAAATTCAGTAACCCTCTCGGCTGTTTCCTCGAGTGCTTTCCGATTTCTTCCGACAAGAGATATGTTGATTCCCTCTCTGGCCAACCGGACTGCAGTGGCCTTGCCAATACCACTGGATGCTCCTGTAACGAGTGCTGTTAAATTATGGGTGTCACTTTCCATAACAGACTCCCTAAAAATCCCACGGTTTACACAGGATACCCTTGACTTTAAGATCAAAAAATCGAGAGACATTGGCAGGTTTTATCACAGCGGCTGTATCAGCGCCCTCGCTTGTTCCGCCGATAGCAATGACGTCGCTGTCTGTGCGGATGAAACCAGCATCAGCAGCCATGAGTACGATTTCTACGGCGACCTTTAAACCCTGGCCTAAAAGCCTTAGAGTGTTTGCAATAATCTCATCGATTTCGTAAGTGTTAAATTTAAAACGAACAGCACGGCTGATTCCTGCAAAAGCATGCTGGCAGGTTAATATTTTTCCCCCGAGAGCTTCAATACTGTTTTTGTTTTCGGGAGTGAGCTCCTGTTCGTTTTCCTCCCTGAAACCAGTGGAATGCGTGACAGCAATAACATTATGATTCTCCAAAAGTTCAACTGCTTTTACGCCAGTTTTGCCAGACGTGGTAGCAACAAGAATAGTCTGAATATTCAGCATGTCAGACCATTCCTTAACGAGTTTCAAGGTGTCTTCAGTGTTTTCTGGACCGGCTTTTTCAAAATAGAGTGTCTGATACTTCATCCGTTTCCTTTCATTTAGATTTTGCTTTTGTAAAAAATAATTTAATGAATAATAAAACGAAAATCAAAGGAAAAAAGTTGTTTTGTACTATTTGAAATGTAGATTAATCAGAAAATACTTCCCAGGCTTTGGTAACTATATAAGTATTCATATTCTGTTATCTGGGATGGAAGAGACAATCGAGGAATCGAAGTTCCTCCAGGGATCTATCTCTACGCACTTAAAGTAGGTGATAAGGTTTTTACGAAGAAGCTTACATTGTTGAAGTAGATAGGAAGTTGGTATTTTATACTGGTATAGTTAAAGTCTTATCCTTAATTATTGGGATGTGAGTTTTTAGTTAAAAAGGGAAATACTATATCTATTATTTTTCCTAAAATTTCTCAAAAAATTACTTGATTTTTACGGTTATATTTTTTATAATAGTGAAAGAATGAGATCATATAATTTTTTAGATAGAATCTTCCCCAGGATATGAGCCAGAACTGACGATTGAGACCTGATAAGTGGGTATAATAGGTTCTACATCTTGCTTCATGAGTGTTAACGAGGGCGACTTCTGAACTGAACTTTCTATTTGAGTGATTTGTTTCTTTTTGAGAATGGGAAATTGGTTCTCTTAAAAACCTCTTAGAGAATTTCAGATGATATTTTCTAACAAAAGAAAAATTCGCCCTTCCATTCCGCTTCACCGTGAACTAAGAAGTTTTTCGCAAGTGAACATCTCATTAAAACTAACAACACAGAGATAAATCATAGCTGGTAAAAAAATGAAATTATTTTTACCAAAATATTATTTTTCTCTTGTTTTCTGTAGTAAATAGGTAGGAAACTTTTAAGAGTTAAAGCTTGGGAATGATTTTCCATGAAAAAATTAAGGGAGAAGAACATGTTTATTAAACTGTCTATGAATATTAAAACCGCAATATGTTTCTTACTGGTTTTGTGCTTGTTTTTTTATTGCGCTACACCAAGAGGCGGACAAATGGTCCAGGAAAGAAATACAGATGAAGATATTTCCGAACAAAAAAGCGATAGCCTCCGGGTATCTATTACGGAATTTGAAAACACTATGACTGTTCAACAAAACGATAGTATCCAAACATTCATTACGGATGAAGAAATTAAGAAAGAGATGAAATGGGGACCACAAGAAAATATAGGTTCTTATTTGGTAGGTGTGATCTTTGGTTTTATAATAGGTGCTTCAATTGGAGCTTCCGCTAATGCTGTTATAACTAAACCTGCAGAAGATGAAGCATTGGCAATATTACCCGGTTTAGTAATTGGGAGTTTTACTGGTTCTGTAGCAGGGAGTATAATCAGCCATAAGCTTATATACAACAAAGAGAAAAAGGAAGCCGAAAAAAGATTATTAAAAAAACAAAAATACGGAAATCATATAAAGATAGATCATGAAAAAAACAATTGAAAGCTACTGTATATCATGGACTTATACTGGTATACCTCCATGATCTATCCGTGCAATTATCTTCACCAGAAGAGCGATTAACCTTTTCAATCTGGTGAGGGTAATGTCCGGCCGAAGCATAGATTGCCTGTTTTTGTTGGGTAGTGATCTATACAAACAAGA
>CAZPNF010000180.1:0-5190 GCA_964587715.1 uncultured bacterium
GGATAAGTGTCTGTTTTTAAATAACTGTCTTTTGGCAACTGTTAAAGATCAGTTTACATATATTCCTTGCAATACAGTTCAGTATTTCGTTTAAAGATATTGGTGTTTTCATTCAATATATAATCATTAGTTTTGTCTTTATGGAAACACTTTTACCAGTTGCATTTATATATTCAATACTCCTAATAGACCAAAAAGAAATTAAATTTAGATACGGGCAATATTTTAAGTCAAAAAATTTTAATTTTATGCAATTTTTATTAATCGGATTAATCTCATTATTCTTTTTCACATTTTATTTTTTCAAAATAGAAGGAATTATTGCTATCGGAATATTTGCAATTGTTTTAAATTTTATTTATATAAAAAAATTAGCTTTGAAAATCATGGAAATAAGAAGAATGAAAGGAATGTATGGCAAATACACATCTCAAAATCGATAATCTATCTTTTTCATATAACAAAAAATTACCTCCGGTATTTTCAAATATTTATCATGATTTCTATAATGGTGATATTGTGGGCTTGGTGGGGAAAAACGGCAGTGGAAAAACAACTCTATTAAATTGTTTGTCTGGACTTTACCATCCAACTTCCGGTAAAATAACATTGAACAATATAGAGGTAGAAAAAGTAAGATCAGATATTTCAATTATTAGTTCAAAATTCGATATGTTTGATTATCTTTCAATCGAGGATAATATAAAATTTTTCCTTGAATTTTACGGTAAGAAATATGAACAATTTGCATTGATTAACTATATGAAAAAATATGAACTCATGGAATATAGAAAAACATTTGTTTTTGAAGCTTCAAAAGGGATGCTCAAAAAAACTCAAATTATTACTTCTTTGTTATTAAAGCCTAAAATTCTGCTCGCTGATGAGCCAACTGAAAGTCTTGATGAAAAAAGTAAGCAAATATTTTTTAATGATATCAAAGAGCTATCAAGAGAACATGGTGTTATAATAATTTATACATTACATGATATTAATTTAATCACAAAAAACAGTAATAAAATTATCCGGCTCAAAAATGGTCTTTCTAATCTGGTGCAATATTCCCAAAATTAATCATTAAAACACATGCCATAGCTACGTTTTGATAATTTTTATGGATGGTTATGGTTGCTGAAAATAATGGTTGAGAATAATTGCTTAAATTATCATTTGTTGTTGTCCGTCCTAAGGTCCCGCTCCAGCAAGACGAAGAATCCGGGATGGTGTTAAATTCCCCTTTGTTTCTCATAAATAAAATTACTGCAACTTACAGATAAATCACTCAAATAGAGGATTCAATTATTTTCTCCAGAACCATATCCCCCATCTCAGAGGTTGTAACTTTTTTATATCCTTCAGAATAAATGTCAGAGCATCTGTAACCCTGATCGAGTACACTCTGTATGGCTTTTTCTATACATTTTGTTTCTTGCTCCATTTTGAACGAAAAATGATACATCAATGCGACAGAGCCGATAGCAGCAAGGGGATTGGCTAAATTTTTACCTACAATGTCAGGTGCAGAGCCGTGTACTGGTTCGTAAAGACCAACACCATCTCCGAGACTGGCAGAAGCAAGCATGCCGATAGAACCAGTCAGCATGGATGCTTCATCACTTAAAATATCACCAAACATGTTTGTAGTCAAAAGTACATCAAATTGTTTTGGATTACGCACCAGCTGCATGGCACAATTATCAACCAGCATGTGCTCCAGCTGCACATCAGGATAATCTTTTGCTATGTGCCCAACCGTTTTCCGCCAGAGTTGAGAAGTAACAAGAACATTTGCCTTATCAACTGAAGTGACCTTTTTATTCCTCTCTCTGGCAGCCTTAAATGCCACATGGGCAATCCTCTCGATCTCTGAAGTTCGATATTCCAGTGTATCCACTGCTATCTCTTCTCCATTGACCGATTTAATGAATTTTGGCTGTCCAAAATAGATTCCACCTGTTAATTCTCTAACAACGAGAATATCAATATCCGCTGCTATTTCCGGTTTTAGAGAAGAAGCTGGTATCAGTGGCGGAAAAATCTTTACAGGCCGCAGATTTGTAAAAAGTCCTAACTCTTTTCTAATCTGAAGGAGACCGGTTTCTGGCCGCTTTTCTTTGGGAAGATTATCCCATTTGGGTCCACCAACAGCACCAAGAAATACCGCATCAGATTTTTTGCAAACTTCGATCGTTTCTTGCTGGAGCGGAAGATCGTATTTATCTATGCAAATCCCCCCTATTGGGAATTCAGTAAGTTCAAAATCTATTCCTGCTTTTTCACCCACACATTCCATAATTTTAACTGCTTCGCGGGTAACTTCTGGCCCTATGCCATCCCCTGGCAAAATCACGATTTTTTTATTCATGTTTTTCCCTACCTCAGCATATTATGTTTTTGTGCATACCCAAAAATCCCGCCTGCTTCAATAATCTCTGCTACTTCTCCAGACGGTTTCAAAAAATAGTTTTTTCCGGTGGAAATATTTTTTATTTGATCGAGCTCTCTGTCAATTTCAACCTGGTCGTTTGTACGAATCTCCTGAAAAAGGGATGTACTGGTTTCGTAAGGTATCAAAAAACCGCCATCCACAGAATTCCTGTAAAAAATTCTTGCATAAGAAAGAGCCACAACAGCTTTTATACCTGCCATGTTGAGTGCAACGGGAGCGTGTTCACGGGAAGAGCCGCAGCCAAAGTTTTTCCCGGCAATAATAATGGAATATTCTGATCTGTATTCTCCTTCCCTTACGAAAGGAATATCACCGTACGGTAAACCTGCCTTTTCTTTCGGGAGTCCAGAAAAGGCATATCTGCCGTATAATCTTCTTTCATTCTCGTCGTCCAGATCGTAGACAAGATGTCTTGCAGGAATGATCTGATCCGTGTCAATATCGTCACCGAGAACGTAGGCTTTCCCTCTTATTGTTTTCTCCACTTTTCCTCCAATATTTTATTTTGGGGATTCTTTCTTTGAGCTTTTCCCCTACCCCAGATTCTTCACCCCGTCAGAAGGCGGGACTTGAGAAAGACAGAATTCCCGAAACTTCGGAAAACCAAAGGATCTGGGATAGTATTAAAAAATCTCTCTCTGTTTGCCATCGGTAAAAAGACAAGCATTATTTTTATAGAATCGGGATAAAAGAAAAGTACGTATCCAGTCCTTAAGATGAGAGCAGAGGCTCTCATCTACCCAGTATCTTAGCATATCTCAACTGTACAACAACAAAGCCTATTTTTTAACCAAGAAACTCTCTTGGGTCTGTTATTTTACCTGTCAGCGTTGAAGCTGCCACTGTTAAAGGAGATGCAAGAAATGTCTTTGAGTCAGGAGATCCCATTCTCCCTGGAAAATTTCTGTTAGTTGTGGAAATACAGACTTCCTTATTGTTGAGTCTTCCAAAAGTATCTTTGGGACCGCCAAGACAAGCAGCACACGATGGAGGACCTATTAGAGCACCTGCATTCAGGAAGATACTCCGCAGGCTTTCTCCATCTATTGTTTCTGTAGATAATCTCCTGTCAACTTCAGTTGTGGAAGGAACGATAACGGTTTTAACTTTCACGCTTTTCCCTTTTAGAATTTTTGCAGCAGCAATAAAGTCTGTAGTCTTTCCCCCTGTACACGAACCAATATAGCACTGATCCAATGATACATCTTTTAAATTCCGAGCTGAGTCTACGTTGCCTGGTGAGTATGGTTTGGCAACGATAGGTTCAAACTCACTGGATCTGTAGACATGTGTAGTAAAATATTTACTGTCAGGATCGTTTTTCACTATCTCAAATTGCCTGTCGGTACGGACAGTTACAAAATCAATGGTTTTTTTATCCGGGGCAACCAATCCATTTTTTGCTCCAGCTTCGACAACCATATTGCAGAGAGTCATTCTTTCCTCAATATTGAGCAGCTCCACTCCCTCTCCAGCAAATTCCATAGCACGATATGTAGCTCCGTCGACACCAATATCTCCAATAATCTTCAGGATAACATCTTTTGCCATTATATACTCAGGGAGCTTGCCTTCTATTATAAACTTCATGGTAGGTGGAACCTTTACCCACAACTTTCCTGTTCCCATTATAAATGCTGCATCGGTATTGCCAATACCAGTTGCAAAAAGTCCGAAAGCCCCTGCTGTACAGGTGTGAGAATCAGTACCAAAGAGTATCTCTCCAGGTCTGGTAAATCCCTCTTCTGCCAGAGCAACATGGCAGACTCCTTTATAGTTCTCTGTTCCGACATCAAAAAAGTTTTTGATTCCCTGCTCTTTTACAAACTTTCTCAATATTTCTATATTACGTTTTGCATGAATATCGCTGGTAAAAATATAGTGATCTGGTATAATAACTATCTTTTCATCGTCCCAGACTTTGGCCTCTCTACCAAATTCTTTTTTAAAAATTCCAATAGTACCCGGCCCACAAACATCGTGAGTCATTAGTATATCAACATCTATCCAGATATTCTCACCATGCTCAACTTTTGCTCTGCCGGCATGCTTTGCTAAAATTTTTTCTGTAATTGTCATTTGTACATCGCCTTATTAACAGCATTGAGATATGCTTTTGCACTTGCTTCAATAACGTCAGTACTTGCTGATCTACCAGCATAAGAAGAACCCTTACACTCAATCTGAGCCAGGACTTCTCCCATTGCGTCCTTGCCAGTGGTAATTCCTCTTATTGAGTAGCTTATAAGTTTACTTTTAATCCCTGTGATGCGATCAATAGCCTTGTATACAGCATCTACCGGTCCATCACCAATGGATGAATCCTCCATGACTTTTTCCCCTCTCCGCAGCTTAACGCTGGCAGTTGGTGTTAACTGAAAACCGCTGAGCACCTGGAGTCCTTCAAGGATAAAGGTTTCAGGAATAGTTTGAATCCCATCCTGAAGCATGGCAATCAGATCGGCATCGTAAATTGATTTTTTCTTATCAGCAAGATCAGTAAATCTTTTGTAGACTTCATTCAATTCTTCTTTGGATAGCTTATATCCAAGCTCGGTATACCGCTTAGTAAGAGCATGTCTTCCAGAATGTTTTCCAAGAACAAGTACGCTTTCAGGTATACCTATAGATTGTGGACTCATAATTTCATAAGTCTTGGAATTTTTTATAACACCATCCTGATGAATTCCAGCCTCATGGGCAAAAGCATTTTCTCCTATAATAGCCTTATTCCGCTGGAC
>CAZPNF010000181.1:0-5165 GCA_964587715.1 uncultured bacterium
GTTTGGCGGATTCCCCTGCAGTTCGTGAACAGACTAGGCGAACTCTCACAAGCGAAGCTGACAATGGATGCGATGGAGAACATAAACAGGGGCGAACGAATGTTCATAGAGGCTGAGCAATACGCTTGGGGGCTTGCAGAAGGACGTATCCCTGAACTCATGAACCCAATAATGGAACAAAAAATCGCCAAAGGCTTACAGGTCAAAATGATTATTCCAGAAAGTGACTTGTCTACGGTTCCAGAATTAAAAACTCCAAACGTTGAAGTACGCGGCATCCCTGACATCCCAGCAATTTTTGGAATTACCGAAAAAGAGGCTACCGTATGCTTCAGATTTGTTGGAGGCAGAGTGGATTACGCGGGCTTTTCTGGAAACGACCCAACATTCCTGAACTGGGCGAAAGACCTGTTTCTATACTACTGGAAAAAAGGAAAGCGCGCCTAGAGTAGTAGTATATTTTGCAGTATCCCAAAAGCACCGACTAAATGGCTTCCAAGCAATTTTCGCTTATAGGTAATTACATATCGACAAAACATAACAATGAATGCGGCAAACCAAAGCAACTAGAGGGTGCTCAGATGAGGGAGATTATTCTCCAAGCTAAACCAGCAACTAGGGCACCGTAAACTATTGACGTGATTGTTAATAGTATCGCTCTTTTGAATCCAAATTCTTTGCTGAGCATTCCTAAAGCGATTACACATGGAATCCCGATGGTTGTTGCCACGCCAAAGGTGTAGATTTGGAGAGCGCTTAGAGCTAACGATACTTCACCGCCCAATACGGACAGAAGCATCGCTCCGGTTAAGTCCTTTTGCAGAAACCCAAAAATTATAGGAATAACGGTTTCGCTAGGCAACCCCAACCAAGCAGCGATCGGCGAAAGAGGCGCTACTATGATGCTGGTAACGCCGGACAGGTCCAAAAGCCCATAAACTATCCCCCCAAGCGCCAACAAGGGGATGACGATGTAAACAAAATCTTTCATTCTAATCCAGCTTTTGGCTAAAACATTTTTTATCAACGGCTTCCTGTAAGGCGGCAGCTCCAAGAGCAGGGGTTCACTCTCTATACGGACAACTCTTTTGATTCCAAAAGCCCAGATTAAACCAGCAACAAACGAAGTGGCGAAAACAGAAAGCGCCAAGCTTACGCCACCATAAAATCCGACGACCCCCATTATTATGGCAATCCTGCTGGAGCAAGGCACAAAAGCGAACAATGAGGCCGTGTAAAACTGTTCTTCTTCGGATGACAAAACTCTGGTAGCTCTAGTTGCTGGTGCAGTGCAACCTAGACCCAACGCTAAGGGGATGAACGCTTTTCCAGGAAGACCCATCTTTTTGAAAAAGATTTCTGTGTTAACAATAAATCTGGAAAGAAGCCCCACATCTTCTAACAAACCCAAGAGCAGATAAAACAGGAAAACATAGGGCAAAGCAATGGAAACGCCCAACGCAATTCCAGTTAAACCATTAACCAAAAGTACAGTAACAACGGAGGGCTCCGCTGCTGCAATCGAAGATAACAGGCTTTCCGTCAAGCCCGTAAGAAAACCCTGCATCAAATTACCCAGATACAATAGGACTCCGAATATTGCCAGAAGAAACAACGCGGTGGCAAGCGGACCACCGATTTTGTGCAAAAGAATTCGGTCAACATCTTCCTGCAAGTTCTTTTCTTTTTTTAAAATAGGAAATATTTGAGTGACTTTTTCTGCTATAAATGCGGCTGTACCGTATCTGGTTATCGCAATATCTTCTGCACCCTTTGGATGATGTTTCAAGCTTTCTTTGGCTTCTCGAATAACACTGTCATTCTTCAAAAACTTGAAGAAGTCTTCGTCGCCTTCCAAAATTCTCAACGATACAAATCTTTTAGGCATAGAAGTCTCTTTCACTTGCGATGATACTTTGTCTATGACACCTTCTATATGATCATCGTATTCAATGGTGAAAATGCCTTTTGGGATGCTTTTGATTTTTAGAACTGCGTCTACAAGCTGTTCTATTCCCTTTTTTGTTAACGGGTTTATGGGAACAATTGGAATGTGAAGAATAGCGCTCAGTTTTTCGTAATAAATTTTTATCCCTTTCTTTTCGGCATCCTCTACAAAATTCAAAGCTAGAACGGCGGGAATTTGGGCTTCAAGTATCTGCAGTGCCATGTAAAGGCTTCTTTCAAGGGCGGTCGCATCAGCAATTACTATTACGGCATCAGATTCTTCTTCAAATATGGCTTTTTCGGTGACTTTTTCTTCTTCAGTTCTGTCGGAAATAGAGTATATTCCGGGAGTATCCATAAATTCGATTTTTGTGTTGTTAAACCTTTTCTTGGCTTTTGTTACTTCAACAGTGGTTCCTGGATAGTTGGATACGGTGACTCTGGGACCAACTAGCGAGTTAAGTAACGAAGACTTACCCACGTTTGGTTGACCAATCAAAAGTACCTTAAGGTTGTCCATATTCCACCGCTTTAATCCCTTTTGCTATACTTCTGTCCAGAGCAAATTTTTTGCTGTCTATTTTCAGAATGATGCCGTGGGGAATCTCGCTTATTACCATCATCTTTTCTCCCGGAAATATTCCCATGCTTACTACCCTCTCAAACAATCTGTAATCGGACAAAGCGATTTCGGCGATGAGACCTTCCTTGCAGAGTTCAAATTGTGTCAGAGGGATACTCCCCTTTTTCAGGGTTGACAATTTTTTTATGTTGTTAATAACTTCTCCAGAAACGTAATGTTCAATGATGTGAGCTGCTGTATGAGGCTCTATTTTGCTTCTTGTCTTTTCGAAATAATCTTCGAGAACCAAATGTTTCTCCAAAATGTTTTTCGCCTTTTCTCGTCCCAGTTGGGTCAATGAAACAGAAGTTTCTTGGATTGTTATCAGGCCTTCCTTTTGCAGTTCTTCAAACACTTCACATAAAATGGCGTGAGCTACGCTGATTTCATTTTTCAAAAAATCTAACGAACTTCTTCCATTTGTCTCACACAACATTCTCAGCACATCTTCTTTCACTATTTTTGAAACATCTGGCTCCTTGGTCGGATCGTTGCTGAGATTATTGTAGCCACCTTTGTAGATGTCATTCACCTCTTTTAATATGCAGAACAGGCGGTTAGCCTTTAAAAACAAATTCGATATACAGCAATTAAGAGTTTTGTACAGTAATTCGAGAAAACAAATTTTCAACTTAAAATTGCAGCATCGAAAGGGCGACAGATGCCCCTCATTGATTTTATCTTAACTTCTTGAATTGTGGGCGATGCACAGATAGATCCCAGGTTCGTCTTTGATGCTGATTTCCGTGAATCCAGTCTGCTCCAGTAACTGTTTCATCTCAGCTTCTTCAGGCAGCACATCATGCATTACAGCGGATGGAGCACGGTTGTGGTGTGCTTTCAGTTCTTCGCTGCTGAGGGCGTGGGCTATAACAAGTTTGCCTCCCGTTTTCAGTATGCGATTGATGTTTCGCAGAGCTTTTCTTTTGTTCTCCAGATGGGGAAACACACCGAAGCAGATGACGGCGTCAAAAGATTCTGCGGGGAAAGCGGTCTCCTCGATGTTCCTTAGTTCTATGGTGACGTTCTTGAGGTGTGAATGCTTTGTTCTGCATATCTGGGCCATGTTTTCCGAGTAGTCGATTGCGTTAACTGAGCCGGATGGTCCCACCGCTCTGCTTAAGTAGGGAATTAGTATGCCCGTGCCGGTGCCCGCATCCAGAACTTTCTGTCCAGCTTCTAGACCGAACTGGGGAACAAGTTTCTCCAAAAAAGATGAAAGTTTGGGAGTGAGAAACCTCTCATCCCATGTTTCTGCTGCGTTGTCAAAGTAGTCTTTCGCGTTCATCTTGTTTTCACTGTTTTTGTTTTCTTCTGGCCAAAAGCAACACTGCCTCCACGCAGGCAACGATAACTGCCAATCCTGTAGTCAACTGGAATATGGACACCTGATTCTTTAGGCTGTCTGTTTCTGTTTTAAGAGCAGACGCGGATTGCCATGTTACTGTGCTGTTGAAAAGCTGTTGTGCATTGTATCGCAGCATCTTAGCCAACGTTTCGGTGTTGGGGATTGCGCCCGGAAAGTTCGTTAACACCACATGCTCTGCGCCAGCTTCAGCGGCTATTCCAGCCCCAAACGCTGTGTCGATTTGAAGGTTATCTACTACTAACGCGACTCCCTCGTTCTGTGCGGTTTCTATCAGTGCGGTTATGTCTCCTGCTGACAGCGTTTCCGGTGGATTATATGTTGCCACAACTGTGAATCCTGCAGATTCAATGAAGGTTTTGAGCCAGCCCATGCAGATGACTTTAACGTTGGAAGCATCCAAACTTGTAGCTTGGCTTTCCATCAAACTGGCAACGTCGTCAACTTCGTTTAGCATCTGCGAAATCTCCGCGTCCAAGTCTATGTCTAAGATTTGGCTGAGGTTTCCTCCAATTTCGGTGATGTAGTTTTTTGCTCCTGCAGCCGTGTTGTATACTCCGGGTATTGCAACAAGTGTAATGTCTGGGTTGCCCGCGGATTCAATTAGTCCGTCCAGCCAGAATTCTCCTTGAATGTTTTGTTTGAACAGAATGTCTGCTTTGCTTACTGCGTCAACGTATCCGGGTTTCATGTCGAAGTCTGCGGGGCACAATCCAGGTTGAACCAGAACTAGAACCTCGGCAGAGTCTCCTAGGAGCTCTTCGACCACGCTGCCGACCGCGCTTGTTGTGCATACGATTATTGTTTTTTCTGTTGTCTGTGCCTGAGTCACTGAAACAAGTAGCATAGAAAGTGTCATCAAAGCTAAGCCAAAAGTTAACAGTTTAGTTTTTTTCATTTGTTGTTTTCCTCCTTTCTTCTTCGTTTTGGTGATAGAAGAAGTGCAACTGCGAAAACTATGGTTGAAACTATTACGATACATGAGCCGACGGGCAAATCAAAAAACAGTGAGGCAATCAGTCCAGAGACTGTTGTTGACATCCCCACCAGCGGCGAGGCGACCACCACTTTTCTCATGTTCTCAGAAAACTGTAGAACCGTGGAGGCTGGATTGAATATAAGCGCGTATATGAGTAAGCCTCCGACAAGTTTCAGGCTGAAAGTTATGACTACACCCGCCAAAAAGATGATTAAATAAACGAACGGTTTGGTGTTGATTCCGTCTGCCTG
>CAZPNF010000182.1:0-5141 GCA_964587715.1 uncultured bacterium
CTCCAATTCTATTTTTGCCCTATTGCGAGGCTGGTGGAAGATTTGTAGGAACCTGGCACTTAACATGGCTCCAGACTGACATACAATAAAATGGGAACCCCAATCAATTTATACAAGGACTTAAAGGAGAGGCCAAATCATGGACATCAAAAGAGACTCAATATTGTTTTTATTTTTACTTCTCTTCTTTACCTTTACCAATAGCAAGGCAGAACAAACCGCTTTTTATTTAGCCTCTAATGGAAACGACAGTAATCCTGGCACGAAGGCTTTGTCCTGGAAAACAGTAAAACCTTTAAATAACCGCAAATTTGCTCCAGGAGATACTGTGTTCTTTGCCCGGGGATCGAATTTTGGGGGTGGATTCGTTATCAGCAGTTCTGGTGAGCCAGTAAAGCCGATTGTATTCACATCGTATGGTGAAGGACCCATGCCCGTTTTTTCTAATATGCGCTACAGTAATCTTAATGGCAATGCCATTCAGGTCAAAGGTAGTTACATCATTGTTGATGGACTTTATTTCTACAATTGTCCCAAAAGCCCTGTTTGTAAGGATGTTCGCACACTTGGAGCTATATTTATTCCTGTGGGAGCGGATCATAATACAGGGAATAACTTGCATTTGGGTCTCAACGGTAATGTGGCTCGCATTGCACGGCTAAAGATGGAGGTAGACTACAATCACAATTTTGTGGACTTTCCTGAAGGCAGTTTCCGCACAAACACTATTGGTATCCGAATGTTCTACTTTTTTTCCACAGAATTGTATTTAAAAACGTACATACAATTGAATGACGATAAACTCTCAAACGAAGGAAAAGAGAGAGTCATCAGCAATTTTCTGCTGAGGTGGATCTATTCACCGGGGAGTAATCTGTACATGGTTTACAATGATGGACGACTGATTGGACCTGGGGAAGACGAAATAACCAATCGTACATTCATGTTGAAGGCTACTTTTTTCTGGCGGAGGTATCAGGATCTACTCGATGAATAGTTAGTCATTAATAACCCTTGTTCGGCAGTTAAGAGAACTATTTAAAATCATTTCATAAAATTTAAGGAGGTCGTACAATGAAACGTACAAATCAAATGTGTTTGGTCGTTTTACTTTCTTCTTTGCTCTCTTCGCCATTGGCATCCAGAGTTCCATTGAAAGTTGCTGTTGGTCAGGATGTCTATCGCGCAGCAGTGCCCGGGCAGGTTACTATGAAGGGATTGCTGGGTGGACGTATGGATGTCAATCGTGAAGGACGTCTAAAAAAACACATCACAGAAGAAATGCTGTTGGCTGGTTTTCGTGAACGTCCTGGATCTCATCCCTGGATTGGCGAACATATAGGCAAATGGTTACATGCCGCGACTCTGGTTTTGGAAAACAAGCCCGATGATACGGTGCTCAAAGAAAAGATCAAACGGGTCGCCAACGGTCTGATGGATTGTCAGATGGAAGATGGATATTTGGGAACCTATGCCAAGGAAAACCGATGGTCCGCTTGGAATAGGAAAGTCCGCGGTAGCGGTTGGGATGTTTGGGTGCATAAATATGTTCTGATAGGTCTTTTGAGTTATTATCGTGTAAGTGGTGATGAAAGAGCTCTGGAAGCTTGCCGACGCGTGGGAGATCTACTTATCCAGACTTTTGGAGATGACAAACGGGATATTCTTAAAGCTGGCACCCATGCCGGTATGGCGGCAACCAGTCTTCTGGAACCAATGTGTCTTCTCTACGAAATGACTGGTGAGCCAAAATATGACGAGTTTTCTAACTATATAATCCGTCGGGCCGATACGGGTCCAGGGATCATGACCAACATCGAAAAGAGACGTTCGGTGCAAAGCGTGGGCAACAAAAAAGCCTACGAGATGATGAGCAATTATGTGGGCTTGGTGGAGCACTGGCGCGCCAGCGGTTATGAACGTGGGCTTAATGCGGCAAAGTTGGCCTGGGAGAGCATCGCGGCCGAGAATGTATTCATAACCGGTGCTCCTGATGCACACGAACACTTTAGTGAACCGTACACGTTAATTCCGACCGGCTTCTGCACGGAAACCTGCGTGCAAGTCACGTGGATTCAAATGAACTGGCAGTTGCTGCGTGCTACCGGCGATCCTCGCTATGCGGCGATGCTTCAC
Organism: uncultured bacterium; assembly: GCA_964587715.1. Taxonomy (GTDB): domain Bacteria; phylum Zhuqueibacterota; class QNDG01; order QNDG01; family DSAB01; genus CAYYPT01. Next base: position 2,137 of record CAZPNF010000182.1, read on the forward strand.
CATCACTATTACAACCACATGCTCTCCGCCCAACATCCGGACGGGATCAATTGGTGCTATATGACCACGATGGAAGGAAAGAAGGATGGCAGGAGGGGCTATACGGGCACGATGCATTGTTGCGGATCCAGTGGGCCGCGAGCAATCGCGCTGATTCCCACGATTGCTTATATGACTGGCAAAGATAAGTTAGCGGTCAATTTCTATGAAACATCCACCTTCAAAGGCAAGGTTAACGGGGTTGAGGTTACGGTTCATCAGAAAACCGATTATCCGTTTGGGGATGGTCGTGTTTCCATTGAGGTCGAGGTAAATCAGCCTGTCAAGTTCGACTTGCAGTTATTGATTCCCAGTTTTGTCGAGTCCGGGGAACTTTCTGTGGCAGGTTTAAAACAGTACATTCCACTAGAAGCCGGAAAGTATGCGGCTGTTCGTCGGACCTGGTCGGGCAAAACGCAAATTCTTCTGCGGTTTGATATGCCCATCGTGGCGCATGAACGCCCTGGAAGACGGAATGTACGATATGCTGTGTCGCGTGGTCCACTTGTTTTTGCGTATGAAAAAACAGCAAAAGACGGAATTGTCCCCCAGGAGGTCGTACCAGATCTGTCCTTTTTGGACGAGGCGTCTTTCGACGCAAGCCACACGATGCATGTGAAAGGCAAGATCATCGCTTCTGAAAGCAAAAAGGCTCCCCGCAATGTTATTTTGAATTATAAACCTTACTGCGAGGCAGGGATATCCGGTGAGCTCATAAGCGTTTGGTTACCAATGTTACCATCCAAATAGAGGTGATGAATCAATAATGTCGAAAGCACTGTTGTATTGACCTTGGTAGGTTGTAGGTTTGGTTTTGGCATGTTTCCATATTTGATCATCGTTCTGATAATTTTTCCATTGATCTTTGCCAAATGATGATACAACCTCGGGGATGCAAGTATATGCTGTGTGAGCGAAAAAACACAAAAATTTGGAGAAAGTTACTGTTCAAAACAATATCTGAGTGCTTGGCAAGGGCGTACATGTGTTTGCTGTTAACAGTGTGTAAAGTGGATCAGCCATGTTATAACAATATCTACTACGTGGTAGATGGGAATCAAACTGACCAATAGGGAAGAACCGCTGGGTAAGAATGTTATTCATTGCTGACCCACTTTTCATTGCTTTACAAAATCGTGATTTGCATTTGCAGGCTGGCAGCCCGGCTGTAGATGCTGGAGTAAATGTGGGTCAATCACTCGATTTTGATAATAAACCGGTACCAGGGGGAAAAGCCCCTGACATTGGTGCATTTGAATATCAGGACGGACGGGGTGTACATTTTTTAAAATATTAACTTTATTTTATAAATCAACAAGAGAAAGAAAGGAGGCTGATCACAAAGGGAAAAACAAAAAATGCATTTCTTTACTCACTTATTTTCTCAATTTTTAATCTTTAAAAGGAGGTTAATTATGAAAAGGCAAAAAATGTTTTTCTTCGTTTCGTTTATTTTCTTGTTCTCAATTTTTAACTCAGCTAACAGTAAAACGTTTAAAATTTCTAAGGAAAAACTCCAAGATAAAATAAAGGGCGGTTGGGCTGGACAGACTATTGGTTGTACATTTGGAGGACCCACAGAATTTCGTCACAGGGGTACGTTTATTCAGGACTATCAACCAATTCCCTGGTATGATGGTTATTTGAAATGGTATTATGACAATGTTCCCGGATTGTATGACGATATTTATATGGATCTAACTTTTGTTGACGTATTTGAAAAAGAAGGTCTGGATGCACCAGCAAGCTCTTTTGCAAAAGCATTTGCTAATGCGGGTTATAAACTCTGGCATGCCAACCAGGCAGCTCGGTATAACATACTCCATGGAATTATGCCACCTGAATCCGGAAATTGGCTCAATAATCCTCATGCCGATGATATTGATTTCCAAATTGAAGCTGATTTTGCTGGACTAATGAGTCCGGGGATGGTAAACACTGCTTCAGAAATATGTGATAAAATTGGTCACATTATGAATTATGGAGACGGTTGGTACGGAGGTGTATATGTGGCTACCATGTACGCACTGACCTTCGTGTCAGACGATATTCATTATGTAGTTGAAGAAGCATTGAAAGTGATCCCAGAAGAAAGTCAGTACGCAAAATGTATGCATGATGTTATAAAATGGTATAAGGAAAACCCAAAGGATTGGAAGAAAACATGGTTTAAAGTTCAACGAAAATGGTCTGAAGATGTGGGATGCCCTGAAGGTGTTTTTAACAGCTTTGATATTGATGCAAAAATCAACTCAGCATGGATCCTGATTGGTTTATTGTACGGTAATGGGGATTTTGGAAAAACTATTTCAATAAGTGCTCGTTCTGGAGATGATTCAGATTGTAATCCAGCAAGTGCAGGCGGTATACTTGGTACGATGTTAGGATACAAAAATATTCCCCAATACTGGAAACAAGGCCTGGCTGAAGTTGAACCGATAGATTTTAAATATACTACTATTTCACTCAACGATGTTTACAAGCTTTCTTTTAAACATGCCTTACAAGAAATACAACGTAACGGAGGCAAAATAGATGGTGATGTGGTGACTATAAATGTTCAAGAACCAAAACCCGTTAGATTAGAGGTGGGCTTTAAAGGTCACTATCCGGTCAAAAGACAACCTCTTAACATCAATTTAAAAGACGAAGCTTCATTCAATTTTAATGGTATTGGCTTCGCTTTAGATTGTTCTTCGAATGGCGGTGTACTTAACAAAGGGGAAAAAGATTATACTTTCAAGGTTGCCATGTATGTTGATGGCAAACTGGACGAAGTTTCTGAATTGCCGACCAATTTTACTATTCGGAAATATACACCTTTCTGGAAATATCAATTACCAATGGGCAAACATACAGTACGTTTTAAGGTTTTGAACCCAACTGATAAAGCCGAATTTCATCTCGGAGATGCAATTATTTACAGTAACAAACCATCAAAGCCAAAATATTAAAACATTATAAAT
>CAZPNF010000183.1:0-5131 GCA_964587715.1 uncultured bacterium
CCTACAGCAGTGATTTATAAGTTATCTGGAATGGCGGCATCTGTTTCAAGGAGATAATAAAGATGGCTGAAAACAAAAAATATGTGGAACTCCTCTGGCATGGAAAATATGACAAATACAAGAAGGGAGAGAAAATACCCATTGAAAAGCCAAATCTTCCGTTTCAGGTTGTCGAAACCGTTAATAAACCAAGATTAAAGGATTTAGAGGGCGGTCTTTTTGACCCTTCTCAGATATATCCCGAAGATGAATGGCCAGAAAATTATCCCAAAGACTCGAAGAACCTCTTAATCTGGGGCGATAATAAACTCGTGATGTCTTCTTTAATCAAGCAGGGCTGGGGTGGAAAGATAAACCTGATTTACATAGACCCGCCGTTTTTTACAGGTGCAGATTTTAGCGTCAGAACAAAAGTAGGAGACGAGCAAATCGAAAAAGAACCATCCATCATAGAAGAGCGTGCTTACAAAGATACCTGGAGCGGCGGTATTGCTTCCTATCTCAAATATATGTATGAGCGCTTGGTTTTAATGCGGGAACTTCTAGCTGAAAACGGCTCTATCTACGTGCATTTGGACTGGCATGTTGGACATTATGTTAAAGTGATGATGGATGAGATTTTTGGGTATGAGAATTTCAGGAACGATATAACTTGGAAAAGATACCATGGTGCAAAAAATAATGCGGGAAGGAAATGGTGGGAAGAAACTGATAGCATTCTAATGTTTACAAAATCGGACTCTTATGTTTTTAATGGAGATTTCAAGCCTTTATCTGACGAATATATTAAAAAAGAATATAAGTTTACTGATGAAAAAGGGAGAAGATATCGAACTGCTCGAAGGCAGAAAGCAAGCAAATATCAGGTTGAACGTAATATTTACTATTTAGATGAGTCGAAAGGAGTAGCAGTTGGAAATTTATGGGATGATATAAGCCATGTAGTCAGCAATGCACCTGAGTATACAGCTTTTTTCACCCAAAAACCCGAAATTCTCCTAAGACGCATCATCCTTGCCTCTTCTAACCCTGGGGACATAGTAGCAGACTTCTTCTGTGGCTCAGGCACAACCTTAGCAGTGGCAGAAAAACTCGGCAGGCGGTGGATTGGTTCTGACCTGTCCAAATTTGCCATTCAGGTTACAAGGAAAAGATTGTTGGATATTCACAATTCAAAGGATTTGCAGAATGAGGGATGAAGAAATTTTAAGTTCGCTAAATCAAACTTATAGAAAAAAATCTGTTCTAAGTCGGGAAAAACGGACTTACAATAGGGTCTCCCAATTTAAGTTCGCAAAGCCGACCTTAAAAATGCCGAGGACATCTAAGTCCAGGAGTAGGGACTTATGAATACGAAAAGAGTAGGCAAGTATGTAAAACAACCTTCAGGATACAGAGCTTTTATTCCCAATCCTCTTCCTCCTCATCCATCCATCAAATACGATGGAGAGTTGAGAAATCTCCTTTCACAAGCGGATAGAGCACTGGCAAGGCTTGATGGGATTACAACTGTGCTTCCTAATCCTGAGCTTTTTGTCGGTATGTATGTTAAAAAAGAGGCACTTCTCAGTTCTCAGATAGAGGGGACTCAGGCATCGTTAGAAGGAGTTTTGAAGTTTGAGGCAAATCTCACTCCTTCTGAAGACATAAATGAAATAAAAGAAGTTATAAACTATATCAAGGCACTTGATTATGGTATGAAAAGATTAGAAGAACTGCCAATGTCAAATAGACTTATAAAAGAAATTCATAAAATTCTCATAAGTGGCACAAGAGGAACACATAAGACATCAGGTGAATTTAGAAGAAGCCAGAACTGGATAGGACCTCCAGGTGCAAGTCTAAATGAAGCCACTTTTATTCCTCCCCCACCAGATATTGTTCACGAGCTAATGTCAGAGCTTGAAAAGTTCATTCATAGGAAGAATGATATCCCCCCATTGATTAAAATTGCACTCATACACTCACAATTTGAGACAATACATCCTTTTCTTGATGGAAATGGCAGGGTTGGAAGATTGCTTATCACCTTTTATCTATACTGGAAAGGAATATTATCCCGTCCCTTGCTGTATTTGAGCTTCTTCCTCAAGAAACACCGGAGTGAATATTATGATTGGTTGATGAAAGTGAGGTTGGAGGGGGAATGGGAAGTGTGGTTAAAATTTTTCCTTAAGGGAGTTATAGAAGTCTCCAGAGAAGCAGCAGAAACGGCAAAGGAAATAATAGAACTCAAAGAAACACTCATCCAAAGGCTTATAAAAAAGAGAGCAGCAAGTAATTATGCAATCGGGCTAATTGATATGATATTCTCTATGCCTATCATCACTTCTATGGATATACAGGCTAAATTGACGATAAGGAGCAAAGACACAGTAAACAAACTGATTAAGAAATTTCTTGAGGCAGGGATCCTGAACGAAATTTCAGGTAAGAAGAGATATAAAAAATACCTGTTTTCAGATTATCTGGAGATTATAAAAAGAGGAACCGAGATATGAGCAATAAACCATACGGTAAGCCTGCTCGTCCTTTTGAACTCTGGAATATCGGCAACTACGAGACCGTTTACTGGCAGGAAAAACAGGATGAATACCTTGCTTTTATGCTGAAACTTTATCAAACTCAGCCTTTAACTGGATTTAGATATTTGCATGGAACAAAAGGAGATAGAGCTGTTCATATTGGTCCTTTGAATGCCCCGGTTACAATGGAAGAGGTTGAAAAAGTAGTTATAGAATGCAGAGCTAATAATTTTTACAAAGCAGATGTTCTGGGATGGGAGTGGAGTTATGATGTAAATGAACTTGGCAGGCAGCTGGCAAAGAAGAACGGTGTGGATTTGAAACTTATTCAGATTCCTTCTGTAAATGAGATCAAGTCAGCTTTAGTTGGTTTTGACCTGAAGTTGTTTAAAATTCCTGAGGAAGTTGTGGAAAAGGCACTTTTACCTCATATCAAGTTTGCAGAAGTTGCTTACTTAGAGATTGAAACAAAGACTAATAAGGACGCCGAAGTCACCTTAAAAATTACCGACTTTCAACTTTCCCCAACGGCAGAATTGGCAGAGATAGCAAGCAGAGTAAAAGATTCAAGGGAACTCATAGATTACTGGGCAATAGACTGGGACTACAAAGGCGATACCTTCCACAATCAGTGGCAGAGTTTCAGGGTAAAGAAGAATCCTAAAGTGGATTATGAAGCCAAACATAAATACGAGGACACAGGCGAATACTTGATAATGGTCAAAGTGGTTGATGTGTTTGGGAATGATACAAATAAGGTGTTGAAGGTGAGGATAAAATGAAAAAATTTGTCGCATCCGAAGGCGAAAATAAACAAATGGTAGAAGCCATTCGGCGTCTTTGCCATTTTGTCCCTCCACCAGGAAGGGAGAATCTATCCCTTGCTCTTCATGAATTTCTTGTAAAACAGGCGATGTTTAACTTAGGCACGGAGCCGCATGCAGTGTCAGATATTAAAGATTCTTTATATCGGCTTTTTAATCTGAACTTTGAAGATGAGGAAATAAAAGGTGCGATAGAAAGATTGATGAAAGCGGAGTCTGTTAACTCACCTTCCCAGGACGTTTATACTTTGAATATTAATGAATATTCCGAGTTGGAAAAATTATTAAAAGATAGTGAGAAATTTGAACAAAAGACCATAGGTGAATGGATAGAAAATATTAATAGGAAGTATCCTGATATAAGTCAAGATGATTTAAAAGCATTTAAGGAAGATTTGACTATTTACTTAACCAAGATTTTTGCAAGACACGGAGCCGAGTGTGTAGCTCTGATTTACGCAGGGCAAGAAGAGGCCGAGAGTTTTATTGCCAAATTAGAAGATGATATTTTTGCTTTCTTGCCTAAACGCCCCTTAAGACTTCATAAAGTACGAATAATTGAATTACCTGCTTTTTTCAAAAATGTTTCTACTGAGAGAAAACGCTATATTGCTCAACTTCTCGATAGCACTTTTATAATTAATATGCTTCACATTGATAAAAACTGTTCTATTCTTATTCGAAAGCAGTTTAAAGACTACAGACTATATTTGGACACGAATTTTATTTATCGTCTACTTGGATTAAAGGGACCAATCTTGCAGAAAGCGGCTGAAAGTGCCGTTAAAATAGCCCAGGACTTGGGGTTTATCTTGATAGTATCTACGAGAACTATTGAGGAATGGCAGGCTTCAATTAAACGGGCTGTAAACAACCTCAAAAGAAGCCCTTTACCTTCGCCAGTGCTTGCTCAAGTGGGTGCTGATTATACAACCGAAGAAGACTTTACAACTGCTTATTGGCGGGAATATGCTGAAACAAAAATCTCTGTTGATGATTTCTTCGTTTTATATCAACAGATAGAAGATCTTCTAAAAGAATCTGATATAAAAATTAGAGATACACTTTGTGACAGGATTAAAGATGATCCACTTTTGAAAGACGAAATAAGTAAACTAAATTTAGCTACAGGTTACATTAAGTTCCCAAAAGTTGCTGAGCATGATGCTTTTCATCGTTTATTAATTTTGAGGCTACGAGGTAAGACACCCCCAGAAACATTTATAGATACAAAAGTATGGTTTCTTACATGCGACACTTTATTGCCGAAGTATGACCGTTTTGCCAGAAAAAGCCAAGATAAGATTCCCTTCTGTATCTTAGCTAACCAGTGGATACAGACAATGCGACCTCTATTACCGAGAACACAGGATTTTGATGAAACATTTGTGGATTTATTTACTTCTCCATATCTTAGAACTTATGGAGATTTACCGTCCAATATTGCACAAAAAATACTGGGTCGGATAACACAGTTTGAAAAACATTCACCGGAACTAGCAGTGAAAGTGTTGACGGATGCACATCTGACCAAGAAACTTAGGCAGACTAAGGATGAGGAGAAAATCCTAGAGTTAATTGATAGCGCAACCGCAAAAGCAGCTGAAGAATTCAGAGAAGAACGTGATCAACTTAAAGAACAATTAGAAAATACAAAAAAGAAGAAAGACGAAGCAGAAAGAAAATTGGCAGAAGAAAAATCGCCAAGAATTTTTTTAGATAAAATTAAATGGCAAGGTCACTTCTGGGTATTATTATTAACAGCTATTTTTATTCTTCCTT
>CAZPNF010000184.1:0-5091 GCA_964587715.1 uncultured bacterium
AATGTAAGCCCTTGATGCGGCAGAACACTTTTGCCCCTGATATTCAAAGGCTCCTCGAACCATAGCAGCTGCTAAAGATTCAATATCTGCTGAACTGTGGGCAAAAACAAAATTCTTTCCTCCTGTCTCACCCACAATTCTGGGATAGCTTCTGTACTTTGCAATATTTGCTCCGATGGTTCTCCACATTCCCTGGAATGTAGAAGTAGAACCTGTAAAATGAATCCCGGCTAAGTACGGACTTGCCAGCACTGGATTCCCAACTGAAGCTCCTGGTCCAGGCACCATGTTAATGACACCATCGGGTAGACCTGCCTCTTTAAGAAGCTGCATTATGTGATAAGCAACGTAGACAGTTGAAGAAGCCGGTTTCCAGAGAACTACATTCCCCATCATTGCCGGGGCAGTAGGCAGATTGCCAGCAATTGAGGCGAAGTTAAATGGAGTCACCGCAAAAACAAACCCTTCCAACGGCCTCTGTTCCAGGTAGTTCCAACAGCCTGCTGATGAAGCTGGCTGCTGTTTGTATATCTCCTGCATGTAGTAAGGATTGAATCGATAGAAATCAATGAGTTCGCACGCCGAATCAATTTCTGCCTGAAAAACAGTTTTGCTGGCATTGAGCATGTTAGCAGCATTTAGAACTGCTCGATAAGGACCTGCTAACAAATCTGCTGCTTTGAGAAAAATTGCTGCTCTGGCTTCCCACGGCATGGCAGCCCAGGCCGGCCTTGCCTTCAACGCTGCCTCGATTACCATGTTTATCTCTTTCTCTCCGGCTTTGTGGTAACGGGCTAAAACATGTCTGTGATCGTGGGGACACTTGCTTTCCGCCATATTGCTCGTTTTCACTTCTTTACCGCCGATAATTATAGGGATTTCTATCTGCTGGCTTTTCATCTCAGTCAATTTAGCTTTCAGCTCCTTCTTTTCTCTGCTCCCTGGCCCGTAAGCCAACACAGGTTCATTCTTGGGAACAGGGACTTTAAAAATACCGTTCATCATTGTAAAACTCCTTTCATTTCAAATTTTTTTCTCTTACTCTGCAGAAAGACGGAGAATTTCAACCACCATCTTTAATGCCTTTTCCATATCTTTTACATAAATATGTTCCTCCAATGAATGTTCACCTCTTGCACCGATGCCAACAACTGCCATCTCAATGCCTCTATTATTATAAATAGAAGCATCCGTAAATCCTGTTATCAAAGCGGTTTTTGCATCAATGCCTACTTTTTCCAATGCTTTTTTTGCTATCTGTACTGTCCATGAACTTTCAGGGATCTTTACAGCCTTGCACAAATTATCTATCTTGATTTCGGCCTTCGCACCTACGGATTCGACTTCTCGTTGTATGATCTCTTTCATTTCGTTGACCAGGTTTTCTGCTTTCTCGTGTTTTAACCCCCTGCACTCTGCCAAGAAACTTGCAGTATCCGGCACACCATTACGAATCAGACCGCCTTTTATAACTCCAACATTCGCTGTTGTTTCGCCATCCAGTCTGCCAAGTTGTAACCCAACAATCGCTTTTGAAGCAGCAACTATTGCATTGATTCCCTTCTCAGGCTCCATGCCAGCATGGGCAGAACGTCCCTTGACTGTCACATCGATTGCATAATAAGAAGGCCCCCCAATAATAATTGTATCCAGAGTGTCATTGTCTAACAGAAAACCGCGTTTTGCACTGATCCGACTGAAATCAAGATTTTTTACACCGTACAGTCCCACTTCTTCCTGTCTGCTAATGGCAACCTCCACCGGAGGTCTTACCTCAGCAATTCGCAAAGCTTCTAACATCTCAGCTATGCCTGCCTTATCATCTGCCCCCAGGATAGTATCGCCTTTGGAACGTATTACCCCGTCTTCAAGAACAGGTTCGATGTTTTTCCCTGGCTGCACGGTATCACCATGACAGGAAAGTAGAACAGGTTCCTTCTTTTCACAACCTTTTGCAGGCAGTTTTGCAATAAGATTCCCGTAACTGTCTTTACCTGCCTCTGCCCCTAATTTCCTAAACTCTTTTTCCAGATAATCCATTATCGCGGCTTCATTCCCCGACTCACTGGGGATTCTAACCATCTCCATAAATTGATTTATCATTCTTTCTGTCATTACAGCACCTCTTTTTTTATTTTATGATTCGTTTTTTAGCCTGTATTATTCAGGTTAAGTTGTTATTTGGTTTGAGGATTATCCCCTGCCTTGATCTGCCATCAACTTTAACCTCAACAGAAGAAGACAGAGAAATATGACGTAAAAATTTAGTCTCACTAACAGCAGGCTGCTGGTCCAACCAATCCCAGGCAATATAGTCATCTTTCTTATTTAATCTAACGCAAAAATAGGCTATTTGAAAGGAAGTAAGATTGTGGAAAAAATGGGTTCCCTGAGAAGGTTCGATAGCATATCCATCCAGGTCTGTTTCCACAATCACACGGACACTGGAAATCTGATCCCATGTTACTGGTATCCCCAACCACCTGTCTTTAGTCCCCCAGCGCCCCGGACCGACGAGTATATACTTCCTTCCAAGTTTTGATAATTCGCTGTTTATCTTTCCGATTTCTCCAGCAATTTCAACCGTACGAGATGCATCAAATTTTTCTGGTTTAACATAAACAATATCAGAACTATCGGAAATAAAACCATTACCCAGTGCGTTTGAAGTTCGACACAAAATAGATTCCTGCTCTACATCTTCAATAATTACCTGGGAATACTCTCTACCGCCAATCATGGGCCGAATCTGGAGGAAATAAAATTCTGATTGTTTTTTAACCTTCTTAGCTAAATTTACTGCAAACTCAATTTGTACAGGGCAACCCATACCGTAATAACCAAGTTCCAAGAGTTCCGAAAGGACTGAGGATAGAGGAAATATGTTTGATTTAAGGACATGGGAAAAAGTAACAACCCGAGGCCCTTCGTGATAAATGCCGTCATAAATCATGTGATTGTTGGGAGAATAAACACCACCAATTGGTGCCAACGTCCCGTCCTGTTCAGCCCGCGATAGATTGTGTTTTACCAACGTTACATCATCATCTTTCGACAATTTTACTGATGGATTGGACAGTTCAAGTGCATAGAACTCTCGCTGGGAATGTTCAAGTATTTCTTCGGGAGTTGAAAATTGTGGAAGAATATTGGGATGCCGTGGAGAGAAACGAAGTGCTTTACCCCCATCTACAACTGTTTTCCCCAATCCCAGAGCTACCTGAGCAATTCCATCTTCGGGCTTGAGATAAGAAATAGGATAATAGTTGTAAGATTGTGCAACACCCGAAAAGTAGGGATAAAAAGAATCTCCAAATCGCTGACCAACGAGTTCCTGAATTATAATAGCCATCTTTTCTTCTTCGATTCCCCGTGAAAGTGCCTCGATGTAAGCCTTGGGTGATTGATAAAAAGTAGAAGCACAAATAAGTTTTACAGCATCACAGAGTTGTTTCAGCTTGACCTTAAGAGAAGACGCATTGTTAGGCAGCATGTAGGTGGAATATAATCCGGCAAATGGCTGGTACTGCGAATCCTCTAACAGACTCGACGATCGAACAGCAAGGGGATAATGAACTTGATTAAGAAAGAATTCTAAATCACCAGTTAACTTATCAGGCAGCTGGCTCTTCAGAAAAATTCTGGCAATTTTTTCATCGTCTGTTTCCTGAATAGCAATATGGCGCAAATTGTTATCGTCAAGGAATTCATCAAATACATCCGTCCCGATTACTGCTGTTTTAGGAACAGTTATCTTAACATCGGGGAAACGCTCGGCAACACGACTCTGATCAAGCAGTGCTCTGATAAATGCTATTCCGCGAGCCTTACCTCCCAGAGAACCACCTGAAAAACGGACAAAAACACTGCTGGGATCAAATTGACGCCGGGAAAAATCTACTATTACTCCCTTCTGCTTGGATTCCCGGAGCTCCTTTATCGAATTAAGAAGATGCTGCCTCACTTCCTTCACATTGGCAAAATCAGAAATTTTGCGAGGACGGAGTTTTGCAGCAAGTGTAAATTCTGTCCTTGCCATTAACCAGTTAGAAAAATGATTGCGGCTGGCATGGTAAATAAGCGATTCATCCGGCACCTTTGCCAGCATCTCTTCCATTTCCCGCATAGTAGATGCACGGCCTACCTCTTTTCCACCGGGGATTCGGAATACAAAATCACCAAAACCAAGGTGATCAAGAATAAACTCTCGCAGATCCTGCAAAAGACTCCTGGAATTTTTATCAAGAAAACTCACACCGATTGATTCGGCTTTCTCTTTATTTTCCTTCTGGGCGGACATAAGAAGCATAGGCATTTCTGGATCTTTTTTCCTTATCTGCCCAGCAAATTTAAAACCTGCCTCAGAATCAATCTCTCCGGCTCTGGAGTAACGTATGTCAGAAATAATTCCCAGCACATACTTGTGATACTTTCGGTAGAGTTTCATCCCCTCTTCATAAGTACTGGCCAACAGGATTTTTGGTCGTGCCCGCCGCCTTAACTGGCGGTGCATCTCATTTAAACCCTCGGCAATTAAAGACTGAGTCTGTTTCATAATTTCGGTATAAATGAGCGGGAGAAACAGCGAATAGTAGCGTCTTGAATTCTCAATTACAATAATTACCCGAACATTCCCAACGCGAGTATCGTGGCTAACATTGAGACGGTCCTCAATAAATTTAGTAATCGTCAGGAATATTTTGGTATCTCCACTCCAGACAAAGATTTTGTCAATCCCGGGAATATTGGTAATTTTCAGAGAAGGAGCAGTAATTTCAGACTCGTAGGCCAATAACACTATGGGTAAGTTGGGACGGAGGGCTTTAATACGTTTACCAAATGTAAAAATGTCCATATCACTCAGCCGCATCATCGTTATAATAAGATCAAAGGACCTATTTTTAACAGCCGAGAGAGAATTTTCACCAGTGGATACACGTGTAATCCTTGGAGCAGACGTGAGCTTTAGATCAAAATAATCACTAAAAAGATGCTCACCTAACTGCCCATCTTCCTCGAGGATAAACGAATCATAAAGACTGGATACTAACAGTATCTCCCGCACGCGATGCGGCATAAGGTCATAGAAGC
>CAZPNF010000185.1:0-5090 GCA_964587715.1 uncultured bacterium
TGCGGCGAAACACCGTATGTAAAATTAGTTACCCAGTTGTTTGGGGATCGAATGATTATTGCCAATGCAACGGGCTGTTCTTCCATCTGGGGTGCAACTTTTCCAAGTATTCCTTACTGTAAAAACAAAGCGGGGCATGGTCCCGCCTGGGCGAATTCCCTTTTTGAAGACAACGCCGAATATGGCCTTGGAATGCGTTTGGCAGTGGATGCAAGTCGCAAGCAGTTGTTGTACAATGTAGATAGAATCTTGAAAATGGGAATCAGTAGTGATTTGAAGAATGCATTTTTGAAAGCGAAGGAGCTCTGGAAAACTAAAGATGTAGAAGTCAAAGAAAATGCTAAGAAGATTCAGGATTTGCTCCCGAAAGCCATCGAGAAGTCAAGTGGTGATATAAAAAAAATCCTTGCTAAAATAAGAGAGCTCCAGAGTTATTTTGTTCCGAAGAGTATCTGGGCTTTTGGTGGTGACGGTTGGGCTTACGATATTGGTTATGGTGGATTAGATCACGTAATGGCCTCAGGTAAAAATGTCAACGTTCTCGTATTGGATACCGAAGTCTATTCCAATACCGGTGGCCAGGCTTCAAAAGCTACTCCGCTGGGTTCTGTTGCGAGATTTGCCGAATCCGGTAAAAAAACCCCAAAGAAAGAGCTTGGTTTAATGATGACGAGCTACGGATATGTTTACGTTGCTTCAGTAGCCATGGGGGCTAATAAGAACCAGCTTGTCAAGGCATTTACAGAAGCAGAGGCATATGATGGTCCTTCCATCATTATTGCATATGCTCCTTGTATTGCTCATGGAATTGATATGAGTATGTCGCAGAAAGAAGAGAAAAAAGCTGTGGATACGGGTTACTGGGTACTTTACCGCTATAATCCAATGCTCAAGGCAGAAGGTAAGAATCCTTTTATTTTGGATTCTAAAGAGCCAACATTACCTCTCAAAGAATTTCTGGAAGGTGAAAAACGTTACGATTCCCTGAATCTAACTTTTCCCGATAAGGTAGAAGGGTACTGGAAAGAATTTGCCAGGATAGTCAAAGATCGGTATGAATTTTACAAAAGAATGGCTGAGGGATAAATATTCAGAAGAAACGGAGTTTTTGTAGAATTGCTTTGAACGGATAAATCGGCAGTGACATATTATTAATTTTACTTTGGTCAAACTTGAGTGGGGAAACCCAACAGATATGATTTTAAGAATTGTAAAAATAGCCATGATTTGTATATTCGCATGTCTTACTCTTCTTTTGTCGTGCAGCTCGTCCTTTAGAGGGTTTCTTCTGCTTGAACTGGCACCCGGCTCTCTCAAAAATATTTACTTTGTTCACTTTACTGAAGCTGGAAATCAGGAGGGAATATACCTCTTGGGAACCATTCATGGTCGCCACCTGAAGTGTCGGTCATATTCGCTCTTGCATCTTCAAGCCGTCATTGAGCACCTCAGACCGGATCTGGTGCTCATAGAAAGTAGGCCTGAAGAACTGGTAAGAGGCAATTGGGGAGATGGTCCACCCGAGATGCTTTTTTCCAATCTTACTGCACGCTCGCTGGGTATAGAAGTGAAGGGTATGGATTGGTGGAATATGGAGGACTTTACTCCTCCCCATATCAACTTTCTTAGCAAAGAGCGCGAAGATAGTATGTTTGAAAACATTACCCGACATCTTCCCGGTCATGAGAGAGTGCTTATTCTAACTGGATTTTCTCATGTTGAGGACTTCAAGCGACGATTTCTGGCGATTGGTTACAATAAAGTTCCATTCTCATCTACAGAGAAGCACGAGCTTTTCGATACCACGGGGGGAACTCTGGTGTTTCCAAGTTGTATGAGCTATTATCTTCAGAAGCGAATAGAGGCCGATCGAATAAATCTTCAAAATGCCCCCAATACTTGGTGGAAGAAACGAATTGAAAATGGGATTGCCTTTGAACAAAAATATCTCAAGATGATTTCGGAAATAGGGGAACGTGGCCCATGTAAGCATTAAAGATTGAAAATAACAGGTTATTGTGTTATATTTTTTCTATGTGCAGGGCGATTAGCTCAGGTGGTTAGAGTGCTGGTCTCACATACCAGAGGTCACTGGTTCAAATCCAGTATCGCCCACGTTAAGCTCCTGGTTTATAAATCAAGGGCTTAAGTTTTTATGGATAATTCAGGTCAAATAAGTAAGGGTCTGTTTTCTCTTGACTTTTTAGCAAAAAGTCCTTATAATTTTATATACCAGACATTGAAAAGTGTGGCACCTTTTACATTAAGAGGTGAAAATGTTCCAGAAATTCCTTCCACTAAAGTTCAGCCTGAATCGGCTGTTTTTTCTATTTGTTTATGTGATTGTTTTTGTTTTCTCTCCTCCTTCTTTTTGCCAGAATGATTCTCTAAATGTTCAGTTTGAATCTGTATCTATTCAAGACACTACTGTTTTTAGAAATCTCACGGCGGGATTTCCCTATCCAGTTCTTTCTCTTATTACTATTAAGAATCAACGTGGTCTTTATATTCATGGTTTAGCTGATACTGCTCGCTGGCTGACTGCAACAGATACCACTCAATCTGGTCTTTGTGTTGATGATGTGTGGGAAACAATCTTGGAATATCACCGGGAAGATACAACCTTACCAGCGAATCCGGATGTGAAGCAGACAATGCCAGTCTTTATGGTTACAGAGGTATCGAATATTGGTGTATCTGTAGCTCTGGCTATGGATTACAGCGGCAGTATGGGAAGTGATGTCCATACTGCTGAGGATGCAGCCAGAATGTTTGTACGACAGATGGGCCGGGGGGATCGGGCAGCTATTATTAAGTTTGGTAAAGGGGTAAAAGTTTTTCAGAGTTTTACCAATGATACAACCCTACTTATGCAGGCCATTGGGGAAGATTTTCCTTTCCCCGCTGGTACAGCTCTCTATGACGGTATATACGAAGCAGTCACCCAGTGTTTGGGTGAGTCAGGGAGAAAAGCAGTGGCTGTTTACACCGATGGCCATGACAACGCAAGTACCCACAAGATTGGCGATGTAATTGATTATGCCAAAGCGAATGATGTACCGGTTTTTACAATTGGGTTGATGAATGTTGAGAAACCACCTATCCAGAGGATTTCCAGAGAGACAGGGGGTGTTTTTTCATATGCTCCTACTGTTGATGATTTACGTTCTATCTACCTTGACATTTATGGAATTGTCAGGGGATACTACATTTTAGCTCACACAAGCTCTGATCCTATTCCCAACGGAACATGGCGTACTGTAGATCTTACAATAAATTACAAGGGAACAATAGGTAGAGGTTTTGGGAATTATTATATTCCTTATATAGCTCCAGATGTAAGAGTATTAAAACGAGCGATAACAGATTCGGTGTCTGTGATAAACAGTGATACTCTTCATTTTGGAATTCCTGGTGATACAATTTTGTACAAAATTTATGTTACCAATAATGGCCCTACACAAGCCTATAATGTAGAAGTTGTGGATATTCTGCCTGATTCTCTGGTTCCAGTTAATTTTGAAGTGTCACCCGATACCTTGACGCAAGATTCTATTATCTGGCGAATTCCCAAAATTGGAGTTGGGGAGACTATCCGCATTGGATACCGTTGTCCTCTTGATACACTGAGATTCCCGGGGATAGTAGCTCTGACTAACAAAGTTTCAGCAAAATGTGCTCCCGACACATTTCTTACAAATAACAGCGATAGTGCCACTGTATATTTTATTCCACTCATACCTCCTGATGTTTCGGTAACAAAACAAGTGAGGGGAGATTCTCTTGTTGTTTCTCATGGTGATTCTACCTGGTATGTTTTTTCTGGTGATACAATTGTCTACAGAGTTTTGTTAAGCAATTATGGCGAAATTGATGCCCGCGATATCACGGTCAGGGATATTTTACCAGAAGAAGTTACGCTGATAAAATTTTCTGGGTCTTCATTCTCACAGAATTGCGATACTCTGAGTTGGGTTGTTAACAAGTTAGATGCTCGCGATGGAAAGATGGACTTCAATTACAGTTGCCGCGTGGACATTCCTGTACCGCCCTGGGATATGCCGTTAGTAAACCGAGTTATAACTTTGTGTAAGCAGGATACAATTCCTGAAAATAACTCTGCTCAGGATACTGTCTGGGTTGTTGGTGTTTATCCACCAAATCCCCAGGTTACCGTTTCCCCCTCCACTATTACACCATGTGATACTGTTTCCGTCGAAGTCATGACACCAGTTTCTGTTAAAAGTTGGGATCTAAAAATATTCTTTGAAAATGGGAGTTCGATAAATACATACGGAGACGAATTTATTCAGAGTGCTACTTTAGCTCCTCGTGTCTGGACTCGGATTGTTCCGCCTTTCGAAGATACATGGATGCGCACTACTGAAAAACAAGAGAAAGTGGGAGTTGTCTTCCAGGCGGTGGATTTGTGGGATATTGCTCAGTCTGATACAGCTTATTTTCTTATCCGAAGTTCTGATGAATTTTTATTAGACGAAAATGTTTTTCGAGTGAACAGTGATGGCGTTCTTGGGATGCGTTTTAAATTGAGTTCTAATCGTACAGCTAAGATTGTTGTTTACGACATTGCCGGGGGATTTGTAAAAGAAGTTGTCAACGGACAATTCAGAGCGGGCTGGAATTTTACTACATGGAATGGGAAAGATAAAAATGATCGACTTGTGGGAAGTGGAATTTATGTAGCAATTCTTACTTCAGGTAATTTTAAAAAAGCCCGAAAGTTTATTCTTGTGCGGTAATGAAAGGATAAAAATGATGAAAAAGAGAAGGGAGAAATATTGTTTCCTGGTAGTTCTGGTAATGATTATTTTACCCTCAATTTCCTGGGGACAGGAAGGAGTAGGTCTTCCTTTTCTCAAAATTGGTGTAGGTGCTCGGCAGGCCGGAATGGGAGGTATTTTTACTGGTGTTGGCGATGATATTTATACACTGTACTGGAATCCTGGAGGTCTGGGGCATATTCGCAGGTGGCAGTGGTCCGCTTCGTACAATCGATGGTTTACTGATGTTTACCAGGCCAGTTTTGCTGCTGTCAAACAATTCCGAGCATTTGGAAGCAAAAAATCAGC
>CAZPNF010000186.1:0-5065 GCA_964587715.1 uncultured bacterium
GCCATGGCCACAAAGTGTGCTGAATAGGAAATAAAAACACCAGCAGAAGCAGCTCGTCCACCACTGGGTGCAATGTAAACCACAACAGGAACTTTTGCCGCCAGCATCTTTTTGTCGATTTTCCACGTTGCCTGCATTAAACCGCCGGGTGTATCAAGCTGAAGAATCAGACATTCTGCACCATCACGTTCTGCCCTATCAATTGCATCATCAATGTACTTGGCTGTTACAGGAGTTATTGGCCCATCAACCTGAATCAAGTCAACGTGCCGGGCCCAGAGGGAAACATTTCCAGAAGCTATCAGCAAAAAAATCCCCATCCACATTGTGCCAAGAATTTTTAATTTCATAACGCATCCACCTCCAATAAAAACTACCGTCTCCGTAAAAGGGAAAACAGCAGTGTAAGTATGATACTTAATAAGATACTGGTTGTAAATGGAAAATAAAAGCTAAAATTTTTTTTATGAATACGAATATCGCCGGGCAGCCTTTTTCTTCCACTACTTTTTATCTGCTCTGTCTTATTGTTTTTCATGTCTCTGCGAGGGACGGCGTAAGCCGAACCGAAGCAGCTCCCTTCAGGCTTTCATCTGCACATGAACATACCTACATTCCCGTAAGGAGATTGCTTTGTCGCTTCGCTCCTCGCAAAGACAACTGGCACCTACATGCCCCATCTCTCTACCTCTTTACTTCTCTACTGCCCCAGTAGAGAACTCTGTACTTTTTACAAATATCTACAATTTCAGGGATAGGAAGAGCTTTTACTTTGTGACCTCTCCATCCAACCATATCAGTTGCCTGAAAAAGAGAATTGTAAACTGCCTCTTCGGTTGCTTCCACAACAGCTAAGAATAAAGGAGACATTCTGTCATTTCTCACCTCTTTCAATGACAAGATTGGCTTATCAGAACGATAGTTGATCCGACAGTCAGGATTGGTTGAGAATGCAATAACATAATCACCACTTCCGTTGCTCGAGAAACCACCGCATCTGGCCAGTCCGAGAACTGCACGTACAGCAAGTCTTTTCAGATTACGATGGAGAAGAGGAGCATCGGTTGCCACAACAATCATACAGGAACCTGAATCTTGACTTGAAACATTTCCCTTCAGATAGTATCTCCCCAGCTCCCTACCAATTGGTGCACCATTTATTCTTAGAATTCCACCGAAGTTGGTCTGGACTAAAACTCCTACTGTCCATCCCCCTAGATTCTCTGGAAGTTTTCTGGAAGCAGTACCTATTCCTCCCTTAAAACCAAGACAGATAGTACCTGTCCCAGCTCCAACACATCCTTCCTCTACAGGCCCTGATTTTGCCTGATAAATTGCGTGCAGTACATCCTTTTCCTTAACGTGGCTCCCACGAATATCATTCAACCAGCCGTCGTTGGTTTCGCCAACCAAACCATTGACTGAACGAACATCTTCATTCCCGGGAAGATGCGGAGTATATTTAACCACGGCTCCAAGCGCCACTGACACACTCAATGTATTAGTCAGGACTATAGGTGTTTCAATATTTCCCAGTTCTTCTACCTGAGTATATCCAGCAAGCTTCCCAAATCCATTTCCAACATAAACAGCTCCAGGCACTTTTTGCTGAAAGATATTTCCACTGTGAGGAAGAATTGCTGTTACTCCCGTTCGTATTGAATCCCCTTTAATAAGGGTCGTGTGTCCTACGAGGACACCCTTAACATCTGTTATGCTGTTCCATCCCCCCGTAGGAAGAATTCCAACTTCCAAGCCAAAATCACGTGCCCTTCCACGGCCTTGTGCAAAAAGAATGTTTCCTCCAATGAGAAAAAGAATCGCAACTAATAGAAACCAGCAGTTGAAAAAGAAATTTAATTTTTTTCTTGACATTTATTCTTAAATTCTCCAAATTAAAGATAGCAGGATGAATGTTATCCCTGCAATGTTAGTCTGTCGAAACTATAAAGAGCCATCAACAATAAAAAGGGAGCTCGTCTCTGGCGTGTATTACAAGCCTCCATAGAGTGGAAGTAAAAAGCGTTCAGGAGAGCACCCACCGTGTTTACCACGGTTCTTTATAGACGAGGCTAATTTGCAGGGATTTTTTTACCTCCACGAATAATGGAAAATGCTTCTTCCTCATTCTTCGCAACTACACCATTGTTGTAAAATCTCGATCCAGACTTCGATACTGTATAGCTTCACTCAAAAATTCCGGACGAATATCCTCAGCTCCTTCCAGATCTGCGATTGTCCTTGAAACTTTTAGAATTCGGTCGTAAGCTCGGGCCGAAAGCCCTAAACGCGTAATGGCGGTGTTTAAGAGTCTATCGCCTTCTTCGTCGATGGCACAGTAACGGCGAATATCTCTCGACCCCATGTGTGCATTGCAATAAATTCCTTTCCTACCACGAAATCGTTCAAGTTGAATTTTCCGTGCTTTTTTCACTCGCTCCCGAATCTCCAGGGAGGATTCACCAGTTACTTTACCAGAAAGCTCACGATACTCAACCGCAGGCACCTCCACGTGAATATCGATTCTGTCCAACAACGTACCTGAAATTCTGGAACGATACCTCTGTATCTGCGGAATAGTACAGGAACACTCGTGCGTAGGACTGGAAAAATAACCGCACGGACAGGGATTCATTGCTGCCACTAACATAAAATTGGCAGGATACGTTATTGAAAGAGCTGCGCGGGAAATTGTAACCTTCCCATCCTCCATGGGTTGACGCATCACTTCGAGAACGTTCCTGCGAAATTCTGGAAGTTCATCCAAAAAGAGAACACCGTGGTGAGCCATACTTACTTCACCAGGTCGAGGAATATGTCCCCCTCCAATGAGACCTGCATCAGAAATTGTATGGTGCGGAGATCGAAACGGGCGTGTAGCAATAAGAGCTGTATCGGGGGGCAAATATCCTGCTACAGAATGTATCTTCGTCGTCTCTAAAGCTTCATCAAGAGTAAGATCCGGCAAAATTGTGGGGATTCTCTTTGCCAGCATTGTTTTACCCGATCCAGGCGGGCCAATCATTAAAACATTGTGGCCCCCGGCAGCAGCTACTTCAAGAGCTCTCTTCACATGTTCCTGACCTTTGACATCCTGAAAACCCACTGCATAATGACTGCTATGCGAAAAGACTTCATTCATGTCAACGGTGAAAGCTTCCTTCTCCACCTCATCCTCAATGATTTTCACCGCCTCTTGAAGTGTAGTTACTGGAAAAACATTCAGACCCTGCACCATAGCTGCTTCCTTAGCGTTCTCCATTGGAAGCAGAATCCGTTTGATGCTGTGTTCTTTCACAGCAACAGAAATCGGAAGCCCTCCTCGAATAGCCCGTACTCTACCGTCCAGGGCAAGCTCTCCGAGAATCACAGTGTCTAACAACTTTTCCTGAGAGACCTGTCCGCTGGCCACTAAAATACCAACTGCCATTGGTAAATCAAAGGCAGACCCTTCTTTTCGAACATCGGCCGGCGCAAGATTAACTGTAACCCGTTTCCTCGGGAACCAGAAACCAGCATTCTTTATGGCTGCATTCACCCGTTCCTTGGATTCCTTGACCGCCCCCTCGGGAAGCCCTACCGTGGCAAAGTAAGGCAGCCCGCCTTCAAGGTGAGATTCTACTTCAACAATATATCCTTCTATTCCGAGAACGGCTGCACTGAGGACTTTTGAAAACATAATAGTTTCTTTGAAAAATTGTGTAAGTTATATAAAAAGTATATGCAAATATTTACAAAGAATCAAGGAGATTTTTCTCCACTCCAGACTCTTTTG
Organism: uncultured bacterium; assembly: GCA_964587715.1. Taxonomy (GTDB): domain Bacteria; phylum Zhuqueibacterota; class QNDG01; order QNDG01; family DSAB01; genus CAYYPT01. The sequence continues at coordinate 3,776 of CAZPNF010000186.1, forward strand.
GGTTTCTGTTTATGCATGTCATACTGATTTACACATGAGAAAAAATCCATAGCTCTTCTTTCTATTTTTTTCCTGCACGTTTTACCAGCTTTTCCACAGCCGGGATAATCATAAGCTGAGTTTCACCTCTTGGTAGCCAGGCTTTCTTTAAAATCTTCAATTTTGCATTGACCCAGTACTTATCCGCTTTCTTTCCATTTTCTATGTACTGGAGAGATTCCAGACCAATAACAGAAACTTTGGAAAGATCTTCTGAGAGCGTTTCGATTTCTCGTAAAACAGGAGAGCTGTGGATAATTTTAATTAAACGGGAATGATCGTTTTTCCACAGATTCAACCATTTTTTGATAGATTGTAACTTGGTGCTATCTCCTTGATCTGCAGATAAATAGTCCCTAATTAAATTCCTAAAATCTCTGGCCACTTTAGCATCGGGTCTTGCAGCGTCCACAACATGGGTTAGTGGAGAATAGAACGTGTACTCTACAGTCTCACCGCGGGAATAATTTTTAACTGGTTCAATAACATCAACTAAGGTTTTCAAAGGTGTAATATCAGCATTGTTCGTCAAGCGGCGCAGCATCATTCCATAGTTCTTTTTGTGTGTAAGCCCCAATTCCTCTAAATGAAAACTTACAACTTCAAGACGGCGATACATATCATCTACATCCTTCACATGTCCTGGAGACCATAACCTCTCTGCTATGGCTGCAGTGCGAGGCCAGATTCTGGAATCAATGGTTTTGGGCGAAATAAATTCGGACCACATGGTTGCTTCACCACCTAAAACAAATTTCTTTTCCTCATCGGTTAACTTAGAATCTTCCGGGACTGGATCATTTAAGTAGTGAACAGAGGCAGGTTTAATTAGATCAATATAATAACCGCTTGATAATATCGTTTGATAACCCATAGTTGCCGCCCTGATAAGTGGTTTCCTACCGCGCCACGCTTGAATCACAATATTTTTTGGCAGATCCAGCTGGAGTATCTCATCCCAGCCAACCATCTTTTTATTGTATTTTTCCAAAATTTTCAATATACGTTTATTAAAATATCTCTGCAACTCGTGATTGTTTTCAATATTGTTAGCTTTCATGAACGCCTGAATTCTAGGATTCTTATCCCACTGTTTGCCATTAACTTCATCACCACCAATATGGAAATATTCATCGGGAAAAAGCTTGGTCATCTCATTCAAGAAATTATCGAGAAACTGGTAAGTCTCTTCACGAGTCGGATCCATTATAGGATATAAAACACCCCATCTTCTTATAATATGATACGGTC
>CAZPNF010000187.1:0-5015 GCA_964587715.1 uncultured bacterium
CTCGTAGAGTTAATCAAACAGGCACAGGCTTCAATGGGAAAAGAATAACTACCAAGATTTATAAGTGCGACGCACCTCAAAAGTGCGTCGCACTTATATTCCTCCGATAAAAAGAAAATTTACTCCCCCGATTCATTTCTTTTCACTAAAAACACGATTTCTTATCATCTCTGTCATATCGTAAGGTGCAGGTCCTCCACCAAGATACTTGTGAAACCAATCCAGATGGGCATTGTAATAGAGAGGCATAGATTTTACATAGCTGGGCCAGTGACCATCATTTTTGAAAACAATGAGTCGTGAAGGAACAGACATCTTCTGCAAAGCTGTAAAAAACTGAAGACTTTGTGTATAGGGAATTCTGTAATCTTTTTCTCCTGTAATAATCAGGCAGGGAGTCTTGAAATTCTTTACATAATTTGAAGGTGACCATTTCTCGTAATAATCCGAATTCCAGGGTTCTCCCTTAATATCCCATTCCGGGAACCAGAGTTCTTCCGTACCGCCGTACCATGAACGAAGATCGTAGGACCCCATCATAGCCGCTATTGCTTTAAACCGATTAGGATGTCCTTCAAACCACATCATCATGTAGCCACCAAACGACCAACCCATTGCCCCCATTCTATTTTCATCCACGTAAGGAAGAGCTGCCAGAGCACTTGTTACCTTCATCAAATCATCAAAAATCTTACCACCCCAGTCACCAGAGATCTCAGCAGTAAACTCCTGACCATAACCTGTTGAACCGTGAGGATTGGGAAAAGCCACCACATATCCGGCACCAGGATAGACCTGCCAGTCTCCACGGAATCCATCAGACCACATCATTTGTGGACCACCATGAACATTAAGAATAAGTGGATATTTTTTACCAGGAACAAAATTGTGGGGTTTTACAATAAATACCTGGATCATGGAACCATCAGCACCTTTTACCCACATACTCTCCGCAGGTCTGATGTCAACTTCTTTTTCGATCTGAGCATTGAAAAATGTCAATTGCTTGAGTTTTTTACTTTTTAAATCGAATCTGAAAAGTTCGGTTGGCTCACCAACAGAGCTTCTTGCCAGTACCATCCATCTACCATTTGGGGAGATAACAAATCCTCTTATTGTGTTTGCATTGACAACTTCCTTAATCTTTCCTGACTTCACGTCTACCTGGTAGAGAGGAACATCTCCCCCGTTATTTGCTGTAAAAAGAATGGATCTGGAATCAGGTGCCCAGACAAAATCATTCACCCAATTGTCGAAATCTTCTGTAAGTGTTCGTATCCTCCCTGTTTTTCTCTCGTAGATGGCAAGCCGAATTCGATCAGACTCGTAGCGTGGAATTATCTGCTTTAAAAATGCAATGAATCTACCGTCAGGGGAATAAAGAGGATCTCCGTCAAATGCTTTATTCTCAGCGGTTATGTTTTTCATTTTATCCCCATTGGTTGGAATCACCCAGATATCCCCATTTGTAGATGACCACGGATCAGGATCGTGATTTGATACAACACAGATTTCCTGTCCGTCAGGTAAAACATCATAGCCTCTACCTCCACCGAGAGAAAAGCGAGGAGCGTTGAAATCGCCAGGAGTTAAATCACACACTTTGCCAGATTCAGTATCAATAATTAAGGTGTGTGTCCTTTTACCGTCGGCCCATGAACTCCAGTGACGATAGAGTAACTTATCTGCCATGTGGGCCTGAATAGGACCATTTTTCATGGATTCTGTGTCTCGCCTGTTCAGAGTATCGTTAGCCCCATATTCAGGAAAAACCTTTGTAGAAAAAATAATATGACGACCGTCAGCAGTCCAGACTGGATCAGAAACCCCGGAGGAAATGTCAGTAAGCTTTCTCGGCTCTCCGCCATTAAATGGGAGAAGCCATATCTGTGGGCCATCCTTCCTCGTGGAAACAAACATAATTGTTTTACCATCTGGGGACCAGCGTGGATGGAAATCTGCCTGTGGGTTGAATGTCAACTGGCGTATTCCTTCCCCATCACTATTCATCAGATAGATATCAGAATTACTCTTGCCCTCATGGAGATTGTATTTTGTAACAGTAAAAACAATACTCTTTCCATTTGGTGAAATCTGTGAATCCCCTATTGACTTGATCCGGTAAAGATCCTCAATTGTAAAAGCCCGCTTCTGACCCATGGCAGGAAAAACAACGGAAAAAACCAATAAAATAGCGACGAACAATTTTTGTCGAGTAAACATAGTATGATCCTCCTATACTAAACTGTTAGCCATTAGTCTGGATTACATTATCCAGAGTGCTGCAATGTACATACAAGATAATAAAAAAGTCAAGCAAAAAATGTATAATGTGAAAAGGCGCAATTTTTGCTTTGGACTTGACATTAAATTAATATTTAGATATATTTAATTCCGAACTTATTTTCAGGGTGGAAGCAAACAATGAAAACCATAGATTGGCTTTACCGCAACATACTTCCAACATTAGCATGGAGTGCTATCAACTCACTGAGTGTTACACTTCGCATACAAACTGTTGGAGAGGATCAAATTGAACCGCTACGAAGAAATAAGCAAAGACTTATTTATGCTTTCTGGCACGGCAGACAGTTCCTTCTCGTAAGATATATGTCTACGAAAAATATTGTCATTATGTCTTCAACCAGTAGAGACGGAATTCTGCAGGCAAATATTTTACAAAAATTTGGATATAAAATTGTTTCCGGGTCAAGTGCAAAATCACCTGTAAGAGCACTGATTGGCAGCATACAAAAAATGCGAGAGGGATTTGATCCTGCTATTGCTGTGGATGGACCAACAGGTCCAACATATAAAGTGAAACCCGGTGCTCTCTATCTAGCAAAAAAAATGAATGCTGCAATTGTTCCACTGACCTTCTCCGCTAATCCAGCTGCAACATTAAAATCATGGGACAGGTATCTACTTCCCAGACCATTTGCCCGTGCTGCAATTGTTTTTGGCAAACCTTTTTACCCATCACCGAAGCTGGACGATAAGACCTTGGAGCAAGAATGCAACCTTCTTGGGAAAATGCTTAATCAAATTACTGAAATGGCGGATGGTTTTGTTTTGTCATAAACTAAACCGCGAGACTTTGAGACTCCTGGGTTTTGGAAACCCCGGAGTCTCAAAAAATTAATTTCGCCTTAATGCTTCTAAATCTTTACCTCGGATGAATAGTTCGCGGTGCAACAATTGGCTGATCTAACCTTAACGGTCTGAGTGGACGATACAACACTCTCGAATTAATATGGAGTTCACTGGCAACTTTCTGTAAGCTTTCTACCCTGACATTATAATACTTACTGTATTTGCCAAGTAAAACAACATGAGGTGAGGCTAAAGTTTCAGGCTTTGGTGGAGGGTAAAGAACAGCCTGAATCTTGTTAATTTTTTCTTCTATCTGCTTCGATTCCGCTGGATCCTTAGCAACATATTGATAAACTCTCAACTTGGCGATTGCGGCTAACCCTAATTCTCTTGCTACACGAATATTTGCACCTCCCCTTACCGTATTTGTAAATCCGCTATAACTATTATTTGCTTCCGTCGCAGCTACACTGGGATTGGTTAGTTCGACCTGTTTTCCTAAAACACTTGCAAGAACCTTATTACTGAAAACAAATAGAGAGCTAACACCAAAGAAAATTACAAAAACCACAGTTACAATAATCTTTTGTGCAACTTTAGTCGGAATCTTATTTTTCCATGCTGATATTCCAATAAGCAAAAGCAAGATGATATCGAGGAGAATAATAGCAGCCTTCACAATTTTCTTTGTAAAAGAATCTATCACAATCAAAACACTTGTTCTTCCGCGATCAACTACATCAATAGCACCATCTCTTGCACTTTTAATGGCATTCTGCACAATTGTATCCACCTGGTTTAAACGATCTTCAATCCGATCAGAAATTTGGTCAATACGTTGTGCCAATTCTTGACTTAGCTGGGTAATCCTATCCGCAGCCATCTGGTTAACCTGATTAAGATAAGTCTCAATACTAGATAAAATAAGTCTGAGTTCCCTATCAAGATCAGTTATTACCGTTCCCCAGAGCTCATTTGCCATTTTACCAATCTGATCGAGGCGGGCTTTCAACTCACTGGATAACAGTCCAATAGATGCTCGTATCTCGATTCCTGCCTGACCTGTAATATCTGCAGCAGCCTCTTCTAATTGGTTAATCAGAGAACGGATTTCATCAATAGGAAGGTTCACATTTACTGACCCCCCTCCTGAAGCATAAGTATTCGTAACAACTACTGGATTCCAAATAGGGATTGCCGGCAGCAAAATAAGAATCAGGACCATAATCTTCAAATATTTAATTTTCAAATATTCCATGATAATCCCTCCCTGAATTTCCTGTTATCAGTGCAATTATTGAACCGAGATATTTGAATTGTTCAATGTAAAGACAAATGTTGTTGTCTTCTCCTTCACTACCTGCCCTGTACCCGTGGCAGACCAATTACCAGATCGTGCAGTAACTGACCAGGTTCCAGGTTTAAGACCTACACGACTATGCTGGGGTGCTGGATTCACACCACTAGGAGTAATCTCATAAGTTCGTGATATATGAAAACTTGTTCTGCCCGATTCTCCCTGTCCCTGCGTACAACTCCCCTCGTATGAAACACTCACATACGTGGTTGTGCTACCTGCTGAGGGAATCGAAAATCCTTGCATAACAACACTTATTTGGCCAGTCTTTACTGAGGTATCCATTTTAACATCAGCCCCACATAACATACATCCTCCGCAACCCAGTGGACCAGTGGCAATTCCTACAAGCAGTGTTACCAAAATAGACAATCTCAACCAAAACCAGGCACTCTTCCGTGTACACAAACCTACAGCATTAAAATCCTTTTTCATAAGATATCACCTCCTTTTCTATTAAAGATATAAGCAACATCTTTTTATCTATATCCTAAATAGCACTGTTTGAATATGAATACAAAATTTACTGTCTCAAAAGAAGTTAATGGATAAAATATTTTTTTTA
>CAZPNF010000188.1:0-4964 GCA_964587715.1 uncultured bacterium
CCTGAATTCTACCAAGAAGCTGCAGCTCTATTGTAAGCTGTCCAGCTTTTCCATAGATAAACTACATAATATTTCCCCGGCGATGCTGGCCTACAATGGTAAAGTCCGAGGGAATATCAGAATTAATGGGGCGGTCTCACGACCGGGAGTAGATTTGAGCGTTACTTTACGAAAAGGCAGATTTCACACTGTTGGTATTTTTGACGGCGAATTTAACGCAAGGTGGGAAGGCCGAGAGCTGCAAATGTGTGGAATTTCTTTCCAGAGAAACGGAAATTCTCTTTTGACAGGGAAGGTCGAAACTGTGAAAGGGGATTCTTTGATCGGGGACTTTGTGGGGAAAGAGATTAATTTTGGGGATTTAATTCTTGCATTAAGTGGAAAGAATATCTTTAAGGGGAACGGAAATATTAATATCAAATTTGGTGGGAAAACCGATGCTCCTGTCCTTCGTGGAACAGTAGAAGTGAATAATGGAGCTCTAAAATCGGTTACTTTCAGTAAATTAAAAACCGAAATAGTAGATACGCTCTGGAATAAACAGGGTTTTGCAGGTGGAGTATTTTATATTGAGAAAGGACAACTGGATCGAAGTGATGGTCTGAAACTTCTTTTCCGGGGGGAGGTCCCCCACGCCGGGGAAAGAGATGCTGATATTTCTCTTCTGGCTCAGGGAAACGTATTAGGTCTTTTCCCGGAAATGAGCAGTATGGTTAAGAAAGCTCGCGGCACAGGAGAAGTCTTCCTTCGATGGGGAGGAAGGCCTGGAGAGTGGGTGCTGGGCAGTGGACATGTCCAGATAAATGATGGAGAAATGGAATTGTCCTCTTTTGTTAAAAGGATAAAAAAACTCAATGCCAGAATCGAGCTTAAAGAAAAGGAGCGCTTTGTTCACATCTCAAATTTTTCAGGGGAAATTGATGGAGGCCTGTTTCGTATAACTAACAGTCCGAAAGGAAGTGAGGGGGTTATTCCCCTTGTCCTGGATAAACCAGGTTTGAATTTCGGTGTAATTAGGCTGAGCACTGCGAATAAAGGCATAAAACTTCATTTGCCCGGATTAATGGAAAAGGGAGAACAAGGATGGTTAGCTTTTGGAGGAATAAAAAAGGAAGAGTCTTTTGTCATTGCCGGCCCCCCCTCTTATCCGCTTTTTCGGGGGACCCTTTTCTTGAAAAGTCTTCGGTTAACCTACCCCTTTCTGTCTGTTAAAGGTGATACTGATATTGATAAGAGTCTCGCGTTTCTGCAAAGAGTTAATTGGGATCTTCGGATTGTACCGCAAAAAGATGTTTGTTATATAAGAGATATAGAAACCCCTCTTGGGAATGTGAATGTAGCTCTTCAGCTTCAGAATGAGTACGGAGAGCTGTATCTTCAGGGAATCATTCAACAGGAAGATTTTAAGGTGTGGGGGAATCTTGTTTCAACAGAAGGGTCCATAGATGTTTTAGATCACTATTTTAAACCGGAGAGGATAACTTTCGATTATCCCAGGGGGGTGGATAATCCTATTATTGCGGGTCGGGCGTTCACTACAGTAACAGATTCAATGGGAATGACGTCAACAATATGGTTGTCTCTATCTTCTGTTGATGATGTTACAGGTATGGCGACTGATGGTGGTCCCTGGGGGAAAGTTAAATTTCAGTTTTCTACTGATAATCCCAATCTGGGGCGAACAGAGGCGGATTTACTATCAGCGATGGGTTATTCTGAAAAAGATCTAAAAGACAGAGCTTACGATGCTCTGGGGATGCGTATAGAGAATTTGGTGTTTCGCCCGATATTTCGACCTATTCAGGCTTTCCTCAATGTTTGGCCGCAATGCTGTACAACTCAGAGCCATGAATCGTTCTATTTTTGATCCTAAGTTTCTTTTTAGAAGTACAAAGCTGACTCTCGGAAAGTATTTAGCGCGGGGACTTTTCTTGACTTATTCTGGTCAGGTTGATAACGAATTTGGATTTCGTTATCCCACTCATGGGATAGGTTTCAAGCATGCACTTACTTTAGAGTATGCCATCAGACCGGATCTCTTTCTTCAAATGGAGTATACTTATGACAGTCAGCTTTTATCCGACAGAAGAGAAGATAAGCGTATCTGGCTCCGGCATACTTTTCCTTTCTGATGAATGGCAGAATCAAAGATCAAAAATTAAACATGAAAATGACAGATAAAAAATCAAAAAGCCCGGCGGGTAATCATTTCTAATAAAATGGGAAAGTATTAGAGAATGAGAGAATTTGAGCTTAATTTACATCCTTCGGCCCTGCTCAGGACAAGCTTTGATATTTGATTTCAAATGTGGATGTGGGAGCTCAACTTACTTCATTTAATATAGAGTCTTTTTTCTCTTTACAAGCTATATTTTTTTTTGTATCTTATACAGTCATTTTTGGAGGTAGAAGATTGGTTAAATATTTTAGAATACTGAGCATAATTTTGCTTTTCTTAGTAGGAATGTATGGTATTGGTTTGGGGCAGCAAAATCAGCTTGGGAAGATATTGGGACTTTCAGTATCCGGGAACGCGACTTCTGACGCCAGCGTGATTAAACTAAGTTCTGGTCTCAGAGAAGGAGAAAATGTAAGCTGGGAGGATATTCAACGGGCAGTAAAGCAGCTCTGGGCCCTTGGAATTTTTTCTGATATTCAAATTCTCTTAGACAAAAAGATGCCGGAAGGTGTTTTTATGACGATTAAGGTGGAGGAATATCCCAGGCTGGAGAAGATAGTTATTGAAGGAAACAAAAAGATTAAAAAAGATGAAATAGAAAAAGAAATGGGTTTTTTCCGCGGGCAGATTCTCAACTCGAGTCAGATTGTTGAAGCTAAAAAACAGCTGCTGAAAAAATATGCAGATAAAGGTTATACCTTAGCTACAATTGAGACTAAGACATATAAATCGGAGAAAGAAGGGCGGGTAGTTTTACAGGTTGTTATCCATGAAGGACAGAAAGTTCAAATTAAGCGCATCAGGTTTTTTGGGAACACTGTTTTTAAGGATGGGAAACTTCGCAAGCAGATGAAAAAAACAAAAGAAAATCGATGGTGGGGTGGGGGAGATTTTGATAAAGAGAAGTTTGAAGTGGACAAAGAAAAAGTAGTTGGAGTCTATAGAAATCACGGTTACCGCGATGCAGAAATAGTGAGTGATTCTCTTTATTATGGTAAAGAAAAAAAGGATATGTTTATTGATATTTGGGTTCGCGAGGGCCAATGTTACTATGTAGGGAAAATCAGCTGGGAAGGTAATAAGCTCTTTCCTGATAAGTTTCTTACCTCTCTTTTAGAATTTGGGAAAGGCGATGTTTTTAGTCAAAAAAAGTTTGAGGAATCTATCCAGGAAAAAGTAGGTGGTGCTTATTATGACCTTGGTTACATTTATGCACAGATTAATCCAAAGGAGACGCTCCGCGAAAAAGATACCTTAGATGTTCATTTTGTAATCGATGAAGGAAATCCAGTAAGAATCAGAAAAATTCAAATTGCAGGGAATACGCGGACCAAAGAGCGAGTTATCAGACGAGAGTTGAGGATTCGCCCTGGCGATGTTTTTGGTAAGGAGCTTCTACTGAGAAGCCAGCGAGAACTTATGATGTTGAACTATTTTTCCAAGGTTATTCCCAATGTTCTTCCTGTCAGTGAAAAGGAAATGGATATTTCATTCAAAGTGGAAGAGAAATCTACTGATACGGCAAATTTGTCAGCAGGATGGAGCGAACTCGATCGGCTCATCGGAAATGTGGGACTCGGCATGAACAATCTTTTTGGTAATGGTCAGAAGCTTTCACTTGATTGGAATTTTGGCCGCTACTACAGGGCATTCAGCCTTGGTTTTACAGAGCCGTGGTTTTTGAGTACACCGACTCTTATCGGAGTAAGTGTCTACGATACAAAACGTGATCCATTCTATATTGGTTACAGTCAGAGGAGCAGAGGTATTTCTCTTCGGCTGGGCAGGCGGTTTTCCTGGCCTGATAACTACTTCCGCGGCGACTGGATCTACCGTATCGATGAGACTGCCTTAGGAGATTTTAATGAGTATTATCAAAGATTAAACCCAAACAACATCGTCAAGGAAGATTGGCCTCTTACTTCCAGCGGCATTACACAGATTATTTCCAGAAACAGTTTAGATCAACCGGAATTTCCCACACGGGGATCGCGGGTGAGTTTGTCTACAGAAATTACCGGGGGATTTTTTAGAGGAAACGTAGGTTATCACAAACACATATTCAGTGCTGAGTATTTTCTACCCACTTTTAGTCGTAAGCTCATTCTTTTAACCCGTGCCCAGTTTGGTTATATGGATCGTCTGACAAAATTAGGAAGAATTCCTTATTTAGAATACTTCTTTATGGGTGGGAGTGGTCTTTCCAGGGCGATACCTCTCAGGGGATACGATGACCCACTGGCAGGTGGACAATACTACTACGAGGGGGGTAAGACAATGCTTGAGACAACCGTGGAGCTTCGTTTTCCCATTATTACTCAGCCTACTACTTTCGGTTTAATTTTTGCCGAGGCCGGGAATACCTGGCATGATCTTAAAAATACAGATCCTTTTGACCTCCGGCGGTCCGTGGGAATAGGTGCCCGAATATTCATGCCGATGGTTGGTATGATTGGATTTGACTATGCATACGGTTTTGATAATGTGGATGCATACGGAAGAAAACACGGCAAATGGAAGCCGCAGTTTGTTTTTGGAAGGAGTTTTTAGCCTATGTTAACTGAATTTTTGCAAATTTCATAGGGCGGCTAAGCAGCAAGCTGTTGAGAAATTTAAAAATCAAATATCAAAGCTTGTCCTGAGCAGGGCCGAAGGATGGAAAATGACAAATCAAAATTCGAAAAGAGGCTTTACAGTTTTGTACCGAGGTTTACAATTGTTTAAAAAAACAGGCTCATCCGATTAATGCGTACTTTTCTTTTCCTAAGGCAATCAAATAAGTAGC
>CAZPNF010000189.1:0-4951 GCA_964587715.1 uncultured bacterium
TTTGAATACAAGAACATGGATTGGGAAAAGATAAAAAAAGAGGCACAGAATCAGTTGACAATGGTAGAGAATAATGAAGATTTCTATAAAGTCGTTGATGGGGTGCTCGATTCTCTCCACGACAGGCATGTGTTCATCTCTGTGCCGGAGAGGGAGAGTACGCCGAGGATGTATGGTGGTGCCAGGGGCATTTCCATTCATGGAAAAATGATTGTCGTTGAGATCGCACCGAATTCGCCGGCCGAAAGAGCCGGATTAAAGCAAGGTATGGAAATTGTCAGTATAGATGGTAAACCGGTCGAGGAATCGAGGGTTTTTCTTTTCGGCCCCACAGGAAGTCGTATCTCTCTTTCTTGTCTCGATTTGGATGGAAAGGAAAGAACCATAGAAGTAGATTTGCCCGAAACTTGGTGGGGGCAATCCTCTCCTCAGTCACCGATAACGTGTGAACGCTTACCCGAAGGCTACGGGTATATAAAGATCAAGTGGATGGCAGTTGATTTAATTTCTTTTGTACCCGCATTTGATCGTGCGTTGGGAAAACTCTGGGATACGAATGGACTTATCATTGATATAAGGGGTAATCCAGGTGGTGCCATCATGCTTACGGATCAAATACTTGGGAGGTTTACGGATCGTAAAGTCAATTATGGGGGAATGCGTCATTCGGAAGGAAAATTTACTCCTCTTTATGTTGTACCCCGCCACCCAATATACCGCCGTCGGGTCGTTGTTCTCATCGATGAGAGGTGTGTGAGCGCCGCAGATTATTTTTCGTATGCTGCCAGTCATTTAGATAAGATTACATTGGTGGGAAGACCAACTGCTGGGGTTGTGAGCAGTCCATCCAAGATGATGAGACTGCCGGGCGGAGCAGATGTCTATCTGGTTGCCAGTGGATTAACCGATCCATCGGGAAATTTTGTGGTTGAGGATGTGGGGGTTCAGCCGGATGTGCTTGTGCCTTATACCATATCGGATATTCGATTAGGGGTAGACCAAGATTTACTGATTGGTATTAAGATATTACAAAAAGACAGTGACATCCATTGATTTATGAAAGTTATCGCTCTGATGCTGATTTGTCCAGAGTTTTGACAGATATTGTGAACAGCGCAGGGATTTTTGTTATTATTTGAATTTGAAAGGAGGTTATCCATGCATCGATGGGAGGCGAAGGGATTTGTTTTTTTCATTCTTGTAGGTGCTATACTTTTGTTTAGGATTGAAGCAAGAGCTCAGGGTGAATTGGAGAAAGCCATCCAGCTTTTTCGTGAGAACAGGTTGCAAGAAGCAAAAAAGAGTTTTCAATCTTGCTTAAAGGAAAATCAAGAAAATTCAGGAGCAGCCTTCTATTTAGGCCGAATCTATCTTGTTGAAGACAGCCTGAACAAAAGCGTTGAGTATTTGAAAGGAGCCGTTGTGCTGGATGGGAACAATTCTGAGAATCATCATTGGCTGGGTATTGCCTACGGGCAGATGGCACAGAAGGCAGGATTACTGAAGAAGGCAGGTCTGGCAAAGAAAATGAAGAAAGAGATAGAGAGAGCTCTGGAACTCGATCCTGATAATGTAGATGCGCACTTCTCTTTAATGCAGTACTATCTCAATGCGCCCGGTTTTATGGGTGGAAGTATGGAAAAAGCCAGAGAGCAGGCAGAAGAAATTAAAAAACGAGCTTCTCAGGAAGGACATCGTGCTTTTGCTTTGATTTATGAGAAAGAGAAAAAATATGATCTGGCAGAGAGAGAATATTTAGCGATGATTGATGCTGATCCCGGGAATTTAGCCTTGCAGTATGAAATAGGATATTGGTACCAGCGGACCGAGCAGTATAATAAGGCTTTTCAAATATTTGAAACGATATTGAAGACGAATCCAGACCAGATGAATGCTTACTACCAGATTGGAAGAACAGCCGCTTTCTCGGGCAGTAACTTAAGTCGGGGAGAGCAGTGTTTAAAAAAGTATCTACAGACTCCGCCGGAAGAGAACAATCCCTCCTTCGCCTGGGCACATTACAGACTGGGAATGATTTATGAGAAAGGAGGGAAACGCGATCTCGCAAAGCGGGAATATCAGATCGCTTTGTCGTACGATGTGAATCTTGAAGAGGCAAAAAAAGCTTTAAAAAAATTAAAATAGCATACTGAAAGGAGGGTGCTGTGAGAAAGGTTTTCCCTGGGATTTCTTTTCTCTTAATTTTTTCAGTTTCATTTCTTTCCGGACAGGGTAATTTCTATAAATAAGGTGGAAAAGAGGTAGAAAAAGAGATAGAAAAAGAGATGGCGTCTCGAACCAAGTGAGCTCTCGAGGAAAGATGTTGCGAACTTTTTTGCTCAGCGAGGTGTTCTTCACCTCGCCTCTACAACTCCCAAAGGTGAGGAACACCTTCGGTAGCGGGAAGTATTAAAGGAAGGAGGATAACGGAATGAAAAAGTCTGCATTCTTCACAGTCGTTTTTTCCCTTGTTTTGGCGAGTGTGTCCATTGGCCAGCCCAATGAAGATGTAGAAAAGGTAATACAACTTTTCCGATCTCATCACTACGAGGAGGCAAAAGTACTTTTTAAGAAAATATTGGGCACAGACGATACCAATGCAGAGGTCCACTACTATTTAGGGCGGACGTATCTTGTGCTCGGTGATCATAACAAGGCTGTCGATCACTGCGGGAAAGCTGTCGAGTTGAGGGGGGATGTGGCTGATTATCATTTCTGGCTGGGGCAATCTTACGGCGTCAAGGCGATGAACTCCAACATGTTTACGAAAGCATCGCTTGCTCCGAAGATGAAAGAGGCGTATGAAAAAACGGTCGAACTCGATTCAACGCATATTCAGGGTCGAGTCGGCCTGATCAATTTTTATCTGCAAGCGCCTTCTTTCATGGGAGGGGGCGTCGACAAAGCACGCGCTCAAGTGGAAATGCTCATTCAATTAGACGAAAAAAGGGGGAGAGCTGTCCTGGCACAGATTTATGCCAAGGAGAATAAACTCGATTTGGCCGAAGCCGAATACAAGTGGTTAGAGGAGAAGCACGGTAATTCGGCAGATTTCTATAATGAGTACGGGTATTTCTTGTTGCACCAGAAACGGTATGGTGAGGCGATAGAAAAGTTTGAGAAACAGGTCGCATTGGATCCGGATCATGCCAATGCACACGACAGCTTGGGGGATGGCTATCGCGCCGCAGGGCGGCTTGAGGATGCAGCGAATGCGTATCGGAAAGCCTTAGAAATCGATCCTCATTTTGCCGCATCTAAGAAGAATTTGGAGGAGGTAGAAAAAGAGATGGCGTCTCGAGCCAATTGAGTCTCTTGGGGAAAGGTGTAGCAAGCTCGGGAATTTCAGTATAGATCGAGAAGGAGGTTGCTGTGAGAAAGGTTTTCTCTGTAATTTCTTTTCTCTTAATTTTTCCATTTTCATTTCTTCTGGGACAGAATGGTTCCTATCAGAATGTGGAAAAGAAGTTTCAAGCTGCTTCTGGCCGCTCTCTGGAAGTTATGTTAAATGTGGATGCAGCAGAAGTTATTATAGAAAAAAATCCAGATCCATATTTGGGTGCCGTTTTTATGGGATATACCAGGGGAGAATTCCGAAGTAAGATCGATTTTAACCAGAGGAAAAACAGGATTAAGATATCTCTGCAAAAAAACAACTGGTTTGAATTTAAAAGAGACCATTCCAGGAGAAATCACACTCGGGCCGAAGTAAAGGTTAGGCGACAGGAGATGATCACATGGGAAAAGACTGCGGATCGAACTTGAATGACTCTCTGAATCAAGAACGAGAGATACGGATTCGTCCGATGCGTGCAGAAGAAAGGGGAAGGGTCCGTGTAATAATGAAACGTTCATTTCCCCTTGTGCAGCGCTGGTTTTTCTCCTTCACACCGAACGTCTTGGTAGCTGAACAAAACGGTAAAGTAGAGGGGGCAATAGTTCTCAAGCTTCTGCCGTTGCCTAGAGGACGTCGTGGCGGACTCCTGTACTGGGCGTTCACGAGCCCTGAAGTGCGCGGATTTGGAATAGGACAAAGATTAATCGAAGCAGGCATCCGTTTCTTGGAGGATCAAGGTTGCGACGAAATTCTTGGGTGCATTGAAGGCAACAACACTAGTTCCAGCAAGTTGCTATCAACGCGAGGATTCCAGATTCTGTCACCCGGGCAGCAATTACGGCGTTACAGACATCGAATACTTTTTCTGTGGATCAGGATATTCCACTACATTGATATTGGACATTTTGTATGGGCGCGCCCCGCGCCAGTCCAACCGGACAGAGCAGCTTTGCAGTGGCTTGGAAATCTGGCCCTAAATGCCGTGCTTCTAGTGGTAGCGCTGTGGAGAGCGACTGGCTCGGGGAATTTCAACCTAATGACATTTATTGCAGTCCCTCTTGTGCTTGGTATATTCTTCGGTGGGCGGGAAGTCGCAATGCGGATTACAGCAAACCGACTTGGATTTCCCGTACGGTATCGTACCTGGGAATCAGCGTTTCCGCTATGTATATTTCTGACGTTCGCATTTGCATGGTGGTTCCCTATACCTGGGTCAGTCTATCCAACCACTGCGGATTGGCGCTATCGTAACCAGATTTCGAAATTGGGCCGAATTGCATTAGCGGGGGGATTGACAGTTTTAACCCTATCATGGGGGTTGTGGTTGCTGCCTCAGTTTGTTAACTTGCCTCCTGCGATTGCGGAATGGATATGGCTCGCTGGACTGATCGGGGTCTCTTTGGCCATCTTTGATGTTGCCTTACCATTCTTTCCATTTGTAAGCTACAATGGAAGACGAATATGGGATTGGAATCGGACCGTTTGGGTTGTCTTGGCAACAGCCACCTTGCTCCGTTTGATTGTATAGCCGTAAATGGTAGGCACAGATAACGCCATGAGCCTTGTTGTGACCGCCTAACAAAAAAATGCACTGGATGAAAACGCTGCCTTCAA
>CAZPNF010000190.1:0-4834 GCA_964587715.1 uncultured bacterium
CAGGATCTTGATGGTCCGGGAGAGTTTGAATATTTTGAATGGGAAGGGGAAATTGGTGTACATTTGGTAAACCCCGTTAGAAGAACGGGGCATTAAACCCTGCCCTTTTTAAAAGGAATATCGACATTATCTTTACCATTCCCACCATGGATGGCGTGGCTTTCTAATTGTATATACGTTTTAAACTTTTAAAAAAAACCGTCAAATAGGGGTAACAACTTTTGCCCCATTTACATTTAAAAAATCGATACGTTCATTGACATAGTTAATCCATTCATATCTGACATCCATTGAGAACTGACTGAGTCCCATGATCGCCTGATGCGTATTTTTGATAATGGTATGACGTCTTTGTTCCTTCTTTCTTAAAATAGATTGAATAGCCTCATCCATTTGGTTTTTAAAGATTGAAATCGTTTTTCTAAAATCAGATGGCAGGTTCATCTCGGAAACAATGGCATTTATAAGTTTCAGATGCGGCTCGTTTTCCAGCAGCTCTTTTTCTTTTTTTCTGGCTAACTCGGCTTCAATTTTTTCCCGTTTTTCTCTGGAATTTACATCAAGGCTGTAACGATAACGAGCTGTTTGTTCTTTCCGTTTTTGATCTTTTTCACGTTGTAGATTTCTGGCAATTGCATAGAAATAAGCCATGTTTCTTTTTGATGAATCAAAGTTGTCTTTCCGGCTATAAGTTGAAAAGATTTGTTCTGCTTCTTTCAAAGTAGCGATTTCGATCCACTTCAGACTTTGTTTTAATCTGAGGCGATCACCTGTTAATCTGAGTTCTTTAACAATACTGTCTATGAGGTCATTC
The DNA here is from genome assembly GCA_964587715.1 of uncultured bacterium. GTDB lineage: Bacteria > Zhuqueibacterota > QNDG01 > QNDG01 > DSAB01 > CAYYPT01. Next base: position 815 of record CAZPNF010000190.1, read on the forward strand.
TTTTCATTAGATATTTTCAGCCGTTTTTCTTTCTCCTTTTTTTTGATCTTTTGTTGTTCATTCAAAACCTGGTATGCGTTTTCTGCTTCAGTAGAATCAAGCCTGACTTTCATGAGCTTCTCTGGTGTAAAAGGACAAACCGAACATCTTGGACTGCTGTTACGAACACGTATGTACAGCCTGGAAAGGGTTTCTAAAATACTCATGGCTTTCTCTTGTTCACTCTGACCTTTAATATGGATGCGGGATACATTTCTTTCAAAAAGACCAAATTCGCCCTCGATTTGACCTTTGGTCTCCGGGTGGTAAGGCCAGGCTTTAATAAACAACGTGCCTTCACTTCCCAGGTCTATGGCAGCCTTGTGATTGCCCTTTCCGTTATCAATCAGAGTGGAGAGTGGCTTTTGGTAATTCTGGGAATGCTGATTGAAGGCCTCTTTTACAAGATCAGCGTTTTCACTCTTGCCTACACTGGAACCACAAATAGCATCTGTGGCCATGTCTTTGGAAAATTCCATGATGAAAGAATAGTCATTTTTATTAATACTAACCACAACCTCTTTGCCGTCCATAACTGATTGAACATGTGGGAAATGACGATCTACAGCCGGATGGTAATTGGGCTTTTGATTGTGTGAGCCCGTTGACTTTGGTTTTCGCAAGCCATTAGCCAGGAGCATATCTTCCACGGTCTTACGCGAAGGAGCCGGCGTTAACCATGATTGCTCTTGCCATTGTTGTCTTAAATATTTCATAAAAGCAGTGATTTTTACTTTCATTCGTTCTTTGTCATAATCGATATACCGGCTCTTAATAAATTCTATCTGTACATCAGAAAATGTCCGGTTCTGACCCTGAAGGGTTTTTTGAGACTTCTTTTCCCAGGAAGAAAGGATATGAGCGCTTATTCCCAAAAGTTTAGACGCTCTAAGCCGTGTGAGGCTGCAATTTTGTTGTAAGTGGCGATAAGCTTCTTTTGTCTCTTCGTTCCATCCAAGTTTTTTTTATTGTATTTGACCGCTTCAAAAAGCACCTTGCTCACACCGCTTTGCAAGTCGACCTCACTGGCTCTTTGCTCAGCATGCCTCAGCTTTTGCTCTATTTGTTCTTTCTCTTTTTCAAGATGACGGTTTTTTTCCTTGAGTTCATTGGTTAAATCGCTTATCTTTTTTTGTGCTTGTACGCGTTTTTGCGGCTGATCCCTGCTTCTTTACAAAACCGGGAAATATTGATCTTCTCGGTGGCGCCTTTGTTGTGCAATATCTCAGCAGAATTAAGAACTGCTGAAATTTCTTCGCTTGTATAGGTGGGCATCTTATCTCCTTAATCGTTTGCAATGTTCTGTTCAATATAAACCCTTTTCCCTAAAATTGTCAATGTAATTTTACCCTGATTTAAGGAGATGTTGAATAAATTAACCTGACGGCTGGAAAGATCGATGCCATTTTCAACCAGTTTCGAAAGACCTCGTTCAATCTCAGGCAGCCATCCATGAAAACGGTCCGCCGGCACGCAAAGACCGTCAAGCCCCTGATGAACCCTGTGATAGTTGTAGCGCCATATCCATTCTGTGATCTTTTCTCTGGCTCCGGCTATGCTTTCAAATTCAACCTGACGCACGAGTTCTTTTTGAATATTTTTGTTCACAGCTTCGATTTTGCCAATGGTCTCAGGATGATAGGGACTTGTATGGATGTGATAAATATCCATATCTTCCAGGAATTTCTCAAAAGCATTGATCCCGCGCCAGCCGTGGAAAACAAAGCCACGGTCGCTGACCAGACGTTCCATCTTGCCGTAACGATCGATTGCGCCGGCAACCATGTTTTCGATCTTTTCCATGTTGCACTGTTCCAACAGGGCAAAGTTGAGCAAGAACCGGCTGTAGTCATCAAGAAGAAGAACAAGATATACTTTCTGTTTGTGAATGTAGAACTCACAGATATCGATTTGAGCCAGTTCCAATGGGCGCGATGCTTCAAAGCGGATATAGTCTTTCTTTGGCTGATGACGGGACTTAAGTTCATATCCAGCTTCTTTGAGAATGGTGCGAATGGACTCAATACTGATGGTCGCCCCTTCGCGGCGAAGTTGATTACGAATCTGGCTTGGGCCAAATCCTGGATCGGTCTCTTTGACTTGAAGTACTTTTTTTCGTTTCCAGTCAGGTACTGGTTTGGCTCCTGGATTGTTGATACGACCGTCTTTTAGTCCTGAAAGTCCCTTTGCTTGAAACTGATTGCGCCATTTGTAAATAGATACTTCTGAGATGTTGTTTTTTTCCGCAGCTTGTTTAACACCTAATTTTTCGGCTACGGTTAAAATTTCTTGCTTCTCTTTTTGGGTGTAACTCATTACTTTCCTCCTTGTTTTTTGAGTTTTCAAGAGGGAAAGTTGTTACCCCCTAAATGGACGATTTTATTAAAAGTTCTATTAGCAAAAACATCTAATGGAGTAAAAAGGTTTAAGTGATTTAATGGATGGAAATGTAAATATGATAAATCAAAAAAAAAGACAGCTTCAAACAATAATAAAAAAAATTGTAAATAACTCTCATCCAAGAAAAATTATATTATTTGGTTCAGCTACAAATCCAAACAATGACAATCCCAATGATTTTGATTTATTGATTATTAAACATATGAATGTGCCGAGGCTGCATAGACGCGCCGAAATTCTTAAAGAAATAGATTATAATATTCCTTTAGACATATTGGTTTTTACCCCCGAGGAAGTGGAGTTTTTAATAAACCATAAATCTCCTTTTCTAAATGATCTCATGGAAAAAGGTGTGGTGCTATATGAGAGTGAAGAATCCCTGGTATAAATATGCCAAAGAAGATTATAAAACTATAAAAGTATTAGCAGGAAAGAAGTTAACCAGATCAGTTCTTTTTCATGCCCAGCAGTTTGTGGAAAAGACCATAAAAGGCATTATATATGAGAAAGATGATATGCCGCCAAAGACGCACGAATTGGTTGTATTGTTCCGGAAGGGAGGTATTACATTAAAGGAATTTGATTTGGAATATGAAGAGGTTCAGTTTTTAAATAGTGTGTATATAGAAACAAGATACCCTCCAGATTTTGGGCTCTTACCAGGTGGTGAACCTTCGGAGGAAGATGAAAAATATGCAATTCAAATTGTAGATAAATTTTATAAAAAAATGGAAATCAAATTATCCAAACAATAATTATAAGATGAAGAAAAATAATAAGAAAATTCTCATCGGCATAGCAGGTGGCTCTGGTTCCGGGAAGACGCTTGTAGCACAGACTCTTCTTAAGGATATGGGAAGCGATAAGGTTGCTTTTATTCAACAGGATTTTTATTATAAGGATCGTTCTCACCTCCCCCCTGAGGAGAGAGAAAAAGTCAACTTTGATCATCCAGACGCCGTTGATATTTTAAAATCTAAGTTGAAGGTATTGTGAGGTACAGAAATTCTTGAATAAAAAAGAATATTTCTATGCACCAATTAAAAGAGAAAAAGAAAAATATAGGAGAGGGGAGATGGAAATTATAAGAAAGAAAATAAGAAAAAATGGGGATTTTTATATCCCTAAGAAGATAATGGAAAGGCTTAAGTTTAAGAATGGAGAAGAACTAATCCTAAAGATAGAGAGTAACAAATTGATTATAGAACCTGAAAAAAAGAAGAGGTTAAAAATAAGGCACGAAATTATAGATGAATTAATCGAAAATGAAGAACTCTTTGAACCCGAGAGTATGTAATGTATGTTACTTCAGGATTAGAAATTTTCATCGACACAAATATTTTTCTATATTCAATTACTGGACATCCCAAGTACGGAATTTGGTGTGAAGAATTTTTGGAGAGGGTAAAAAGCGGAGATATTAAGGGTAAAATTTCCATTATTGTACTCAATGAATTTCTACACGAGCTTGTTATAGGTGAGATTGCCGAAAGGAAGAGTATTAAACCCATTGAAGCTATCCGCTATATTAAAAAAAATCCGAAGATTTTAGAGAATTTACATGCCTATTAAATTGTAGAA
>CAZPNF010000191.1:0-4775 GCA_964587715.1 uncultured bacterium
TGTTTAATCTCCAGACTTTAATTACACAAAAAAATCATTTGTGTACTTCTCGTCGCTTTGAGGCAAAGCTTCGCTAGTTTATAAACCGTAAATATCATACAATCTCAGCGTCCTCTGCGTCCTCTGCGTCCTCTGCGGTAAAATATTTAGATTAAAAAATATAATGAACTATATCCAGCTTTGCAACAATTTTTTCGTGAAAGAGAACGGCTCTTCCTGAGGGATGAGAACTCGAAACCCAAACTCTTTGCCCTGAATAAAACGAACAGGTACGGGAGAAGATTGAACTGCAGAGCGGAGATATTCGGAGATATGACCCGGCGTAGGGAAGGTCTGAATCCATGTTTCATCAAAAAATATTTGAAGAACGGAATCTCTAAGAACAATCCGCTTCAGTTTTTTCTCCTGACCAAGCAGCCTTAAACGAGTAATGTTAAGAAGATTTTGCACCTCGGGAGGTACAGAGCCAAATCGGTCGCGCAGTTCATTATAAAAATTATCAATCTCCGGAAATGACTGAACTACTGACAGTCTGCGATAAAGATTAACCCGTAAGTTCTCGTCATCAACATACGATTCGGGTAAATAAGCTGTTTGATCAAAATCGACACGGCATTCTACTGGAGGAGAAACCTCTTCTTTCACCTTTTCTCCTTCTTTTTTCAATTCATTAACCGCTTCCTCAATTAGTTTTGTGTAAAGATCAAATCCTACTACATCCATTATTCCACTCTGTTGAACTCCTAACAGATTCCCCGCTCCTCGAATTTCCAGATCGCGCAGGGCTATCTGAAATCCAGACCCCAGTTCAGTAAATTCTTCTATTGTCCGCAGTCTCTTTACCGCTTCCTCGGTGAGAAGATGAAAGGGCGGTGTTAGAAGATATGCACGGGCATGTTTATCAGAACGGCCTACTCTCCCCCTGAGTTGATAGAGTTGAGCCAGACCAAGGCGGTCTGCCCGGTTTACGATGAGGGTATTTACGTTGGGCAGATCAAGCCCAGATTCAATTATCATGGTAGATACAAGACAATCATATTCCCCTTCAATAAAATCCATCATTACTTTCTCGAGATTGCTGCTTTCCATTCTCCCGTGAGCTACGGCTAATCGGATTCCAGGTACAAGTTGCCGCACCATGCGGGCTACCCCGTATATCGACTGAATGCGGTTGTGAACAAAAAATACCTGCCCTCCCCTTGCCATCTCCTGCTCAATGGCTTCTGCAATAATTTCTTTATCAAAAGGCACAACTTCTGTCATAATTGGAAAACGGTCTTTTGGAGGCGTGTTAATGAGAGACATGTCTCTTATTCCAACAAGAGAAAGGTGAAGCGTTCGGGGAATTGGTGTGGCAGAGAGAGCGAGAACATCGACCGTTTTCCGCAGTGTTTTCAATCGCTCCTTTTGACGAACACCGAACCGCTGTTCTTCATCGATAATGAGAAGTCCAATATCTTTAAATCCCACATCTTTTGAAAGCAAACGATGCGTGCCTATTACAATATCAACTTCTCCCCGCTTCAATTTCTCGACAATTTCTTTCTGCTCTTTCCTGGACCGAAATCGTGAGAGAACTTCAATAATAACAGGGAAACGTGACAGACGATCCTGAAAAGTTCGGAAGTGCTGCTCTGCTAAAATAGTTGTGGGTACAAGCATGGCAACCTGTTTCCCCTCAGTTACTGCCTTGAAAGCTGCTCGCACGGCAACTTCTGTTTTACCGTATCCTACATCTCCGCAGACAAGCCTATCCATTGGTCTGAACTGCTCCATATCTCTTTTTACTTCTTCTACTGCCCTTGCCTGATCAGGCGTCTCTTCGTACAGAAAAGTCGCTTCCAATTCCTTCTGCCATGGTGTATCAGGGGAAAAGGCAAACCCGGGCAGAGCCCGCCTTGCAGAATAAAGATCGATGAGTTCTCTAGCAATATTTTTTATCGATCTTTTTGTCCTGGCTTTTGTCTTCTCCCATTGATTGGTACCCAATCTGTTTAAGGTCGGCTGTACTCCTTCCCTGCCTGAATATTTCTGTACCCGATCCATCCTCTCCACAGGAACGTAGAGCTTATCTCCTCCCTGATAGAGAAGAGTCAAACATTCTCTCTCAGCATCCCTGACAGAAATCTTTTCAAGACCCTGATATTTGCCAATGCCATGATCAATGTGGACAACAAAGTCCCCTCGCTTAAGAGCAGAGAGTTCCCGAATCGGAACACCAGAGTGGAACCTCTGTCCCCTTTTTCTTCTTCTAATTCGTCCAAAAATATCGCCTTCAGTGCAAACAGCAATATCTGCCGAAGGCAAATCAAAACCCTGGTGGATAGAAGCAACGTCTATTTCTATTCGTGGAATAGGCTCTTCATCCAGTTCGAGAAATTCCTTAATTCTATCTACCTGATCCTGCCTTTCACACAGAAGAAAAATCTTTTGGTGAGTGTCGCACAGCGAGGAGAGGTTTTCTCTTATCTCTGTTACAGTTCTCCCCAACTTCCGCAGAGTTCGCCCGCCAAAATCCAGGATTTCATCCGGAAAAGAAAAGGTGTGAAAAGATACCGTTTGATGATTTGAGATAGCTGTCCTGAGTGTTTCTACGTCAACGAGATTTCTTACTCCCTTCAGGCGTTCTTTTTCTACTCTCGCCAGAACAAGTTCGGGGTCCTCCAGAAAAAGTAAAAGCTCTGAAGGGAAATAGGAGAAAATAGAACAAGATCGATCCTTCCATGCAGAAGGAGAAGGCATTAGAAGAAGGGATTCTCCTTTTCTAATTGAAAGCTGAGTAGCCACATCAAAGATACGGATAGATTCTACTCGATCACCAAAAAACTCTATTCTCTGGGGTTCTTCGCCAGTGTAGGGGAAGACATCTAAAATGCCTCCACGCTGGCTGATCTCTCCAGGCCTTTCTACCACGCTCTCTCGGGTATAGCCAAAGTCGATCAATTTTTCTACAAGCTCATACAAATTCTGATGGATGCCGGGGAAAAGTTTTAGCCATCGATTTTTGACCTCATCCGGAGAAGGAAAAGGATGTGCCAGACCGTCTGGTGCAACAAAAATTACTTTTAACTTATTTTCAAGAAGCTCCCGAACAGCCCTCATCTGGGAACCTGCTCTTCGGGTGTTGAAAATCAGCGGACTTTCTGTACCCTCCTCACCGCCAGGAAAGAAGGCCACGTTCTGTTCTGTAAGCAGAGAAGCTAACTCTTCTGCTGCTGATTCTGCTTCCTCATGTTCAGGCAAAACCACAAGCAGGGGACGTTTCAGTTCTTCTACTATGAAAGAGAGGAAAAGAGACTTCAAAGAACCGGGGATCCCCCTAACAGGAACACTACTGCCATGGGATATTTTACTAAATAGTAAGCTGTACTGAGAAGATTTCTTTATGCTGAATTTAATCTTTTCTATTGACATGTGGGTTAAGACCTTGAATTATAAGATGTTAAGCCTTTTCCATAAGGACCACGAAACTCTCTCTATGTTGAGATAAAGCTGGAAAGGGATTGTATTTAATCAACTGCACCTTTTTCAACTCTATTCCGGGGAGAGAAGTTTCCTTTTTCAAACGATCCAGTTCTTTCAGAACATTGGAACCTTTGATAGCAATAAGTTTTCCTCCGGGCGTCTTTAAATAGTTCCTGCCCCACCTTACCAGCGTTGAAAGATCTGCCACAGAACGAGTGACAACAAAATCAGCAGGCGCAATCCTGCCCTCCATCTCCTCGATTCTGCCCTGTACTACATCTATTCCCTGGAGGGAGAGTTTCTCAATAACGTGCCGGAGAAATAGAACTTTCTTTCTCTTTGACTCCACAAGAACCATTTTAAGGTCAGGTCGTACCAGCTTTATTGGGATTCCAGGAAGCCCGGCTCCTGACCCCAAATCTATAATCCTCGAGCCAGAAGGAAACGAAACTGTTTCAACCAATCCTGCTGATTCGAGGAAATGTCTCTCAACAATTCGCTCTTCATCCCCCCTTGAAATCAGGTTAATCTTCCTGTTCCAGAAAAGCAGCTCTTTTCTGTATTCTGAAAACAGCCCAATCAGTTCTGGATAAACATCGATTTTACTCTGCTCCAACGCTGCTCTCAGAAGCTCAATCTGTTCCACGTGAAACATTCTCAGCCTTTTTCCAGAAGAACAGCTAAAACAGAGGTGTCAGCCGGGGAAACTCCTGATATGCGTGCTGCCTGACCAAGGGAAAGAGGACGAACCTTGTTAAGCTTTTCCCTTGCTTCTTTAGAAATGGTGGAAAGAGCGTTATAGTCGAAATCAGGGGGAATCCGTTTCTCTTCCATCTTTTTGAATTTTTCCACCTGCTCCCTCTGTCGGTTGAAATACCCCTCATACTTGACCTCTATCTCTACCTGCTCTACAACTTCGTCCAGCAGATTATCCAGAGAAATTAACAAGTTCTCTACTTCTGAAATTTTTCTGAGATCTTTAAGCCTCACCTGGGGTCGCTTTAATATTCTGTAGAGACTCTGTCGTGATTGGATTGGAGCTGTGTCCAATTTTTCAAGAATGGAATTGATTTCATCTGGTGAGATTTTGATCTCACGCATGGTTTTAATGGTATCCTGGATTAAAATCTCTTTACGTTCCAAGCGGTTTATCATCTCATCCGGAATAAGACCAAACCGGTGGCCGTAATGCATCAATCGAATATCGGCATTGTCCTGACGAAGGAGCAGCCTATATTCAGCCCGGGACGTGAAAAGACGGTACGGTTCGTTTGTGCCCTTTGTTACAAGATCATCTATAAGCACACCTA
>CAZPNF010000192.1:0-3285 GCA_964587715.1 uncultured bacterium
CTCATGGAAGTTGTTGAAACACTGGGTGGGATCATGCTTGTCCTTGGTAAGAAAGCAAAATCTATACAGGATGGGATGAAGGTAATTCAAGAATCCATTGACTCAGGGAAAGGTTTTGAACGATTTATGGCTATGGTAAAAATGCAGGGAGGAGATATATCTGTTGTAGAAAATCCTGAGACTTACTCCATGCCGAAATATACCATTTCTCTGGAAAGTTTTTCTTCAGGCTACGTGGTTTCTGTTGATGCACTTGGAGTTGGACGTTTGGCAGTAGATTTAGGTGCAGGTCGGATGAGAAAAGATCAGCCTGTTGATCCAGGTGCTGGAATTATTCTCCACAAGAAGAAAGGTGACCGAGTAGAAAAAGGGGAGCTTTTAGCCACCATTTATACAAATAAAAAAGAAATGTTGAAAGAATCTCGAAATCGTTTATTAAATTCTTTTGCCTTTTCTGAAAATGTTCCTCCAGAAGAGAAATTAATTGGAAAGTTGATCGACGAGAAAAAAGAGCTTAATTTTGGTCAATAGAAATGTGAAGTCATAAAAAAGCCTAAAACCTGCATTCCAATCAGTATCCGATATCACACTGCTATTTCCCTCCAATAGTCATTTCTCTAACCTTTATAGTTGGACCTGTGATGGGTCGTTTGAATTCTAAATCGTTTCCTATCATTTCTATATCTTGAAGAATACGGCCGAGGTTTCCTGAGATTGTAATCTCTGCCACTGGATATGTAATCTCTCCTTTTTCAATCCACATACCAAAAGCTCCACGTGAAATATCGCCTGTTGTTGGTATCATTCCCTGACCAATCGTGCCTGTTAAAAGAAGTCCTTTATCAACAGATTTGATGATTTCCTCAGGGGTAGATTCTCCAGAGGCGAGGTAGAAATTATTAGGACCAGAACTGTTGCCAGTTGAACGCATCTTTAGTTTGCGGGCGGCATACGTATCCATGAGAAAGTTCTTGAGGATTCCCTTTTCAATTACAGAGGTTTTTCGGATTGGGACACCTTCTCTATCAAATGGTTTTGTCCCAAGTGCACCTGGGATAAGTCCATTATCTATGACAGTTATGAGTTGGTTCGCTATTTTCTTCCCGAGTTTCTCGGCAAGAAAGGATTGTTTAAGATAAACACTGGTTCCATTGATACAGGTATAGAGAAAACCGAGAAGACTTCCGGTCATTGGTGGTTCAAATACAACAGGAACGTTCTGAGTTTTTATTTTTCGGCCACCGATGAGTCGTGTTACTCTGTGAATGGCTTTTCTTGCAATGGCTTCTGGAGTCATCAGATTATCAAGATTTCTGGCAAAATCGTACCAGCCTTCATCAAAGAGATTGTTTTTGTCACCTGATTGCAGATATACTCCACAGGAGCAGGTTGTTTGCTGATAAGAACCGCTAAAGCCATTGGAATTTGCCAAGTACATTGTCCCTGTGTATGTTCCGAATTCTGAACCGTAAGATTTTTTGATTCGCTTATCAGCAAGGCATATTGCTTCTGTCTCTTTAGCTGCTGCAATTTTCTTTTCAGGAGGAAGCTCGAGAATCTCAGGATCAAATATTTTTAAATTTTCTAGTTCAACATTTATATCCTCTCGATCTGGAAGGCCAGAAAAAGGATCAGGACTCGAGATTTTTGCCCTCTGGATAGTGCTTTCAACTAAATAGTGGAGAGCTTCATCAGAAAGATCTGACGAGAAACCAGTAGCTACTTTGTGATCAATGATGACTTTTAGAGACAATCCTTTGTCACCTGCTTCGATAAGTTTTTCTATGCTTCCTTCTCTTATTTCTACTGAGAATTCCTTTGCTTCTCCAATAGAGACTTCGATTTCATCGGCTCCTTTTTTTTGGCCGTAGGCGACAATATCATCGGCCAGATGGAGTAAGTTATTGTTTGTCATCTCCTGCCTCCTACGGTCATCCGCCGGATTTTTAGAGTGGGAGTACCCGCTGTTACAGACACTGACTGACCTTCTTTACCGCATGTTCCAAGGAAAAAGCCCATGTCATTGCCTATCATCTCAACATCTATTAATATCTGGATATTAGTGCCGATGAGGGTGGCATTTTTAACAGGTCGTGTGAGCTTACCGTTCTCAATAAGATAACCAAGATTTACAGAGAAAGTGAACTTCCCTGAATCCTGTACCTGACCTCCCTGATAGCTCACAGCATAGAATCCCTTTTTTACAGAGCGGATTATCTCTTCAGGATCAGATTTTCCCCGAGCAAGAACAGTATTACACATCCTTGGAATTGGACTGTTCTGGTAGTTTGCCCGGCGTCCATGACCATTCAGTTCCATCCCCATTATCCGGGCAGAGAGCCGATCCTGTAGATAACCAACCAGTTTACCTTTTTCTATTAAAAGAGTTTTTTTAGTTACAGTACCTTCATCGTCTATGTTTAAACTTCCTCTGTAGAAAGGGATTGTTGGATCATCATAGATGGTAACAATTGGCTTTGCAACTTTCTTCCCCATCTTATTCCACATGATGGAAGTCCTTTTGCGGTTACCATCAGCTTCTAAAGGATGGCCTACTGCCTCGTGTATCATTACTCCTGACTGACCGGAGTCCAGAACAACTGGCTGTTCTCCAGCAGGTGGATCCACAGCAGAAAGAAGAATTACTGCTTCCTCAGCAGCTTTTTGGCCAATTTCTTCTGGGGTTTTTTCTTTTTCGAAGTAACCAAGTCCAACTCTGCCACCTCCTGAGTAAAAACCAATGTCTCGATTTCCTTTTTCTTCGGCTGTGGCAATTGCAATGAGGCGCACTTGCGGTCTTATATCCGAGATAAGTAATCCTTCACTGTTTGCAATGGTTACGTACTGAATGCTGTCTGCAAGGTTAACCTGAGTCTTGAGAATTCTTGAGTCATATTTTTTTGTAGATGTATAGGCTTTTTTTGCAAGCTCAATTTTGGAGTCGAGTTTGAGATTGGAAAATAAGCGGTTCTGGTTATACAACTGCTGGGGGAGTGTTCTTTCTGATAGGTCGGCTATTTGGATTTTTCCCCCGGTAGATGCAATAGCTGCTGCGGTAAGTGCAGCCTGCTTTATTTTATTGAACGAAACATCACTTGTGTAGGCATAACCTGTCTGCTCTCCTTTTATAACGCGTATTCCCACTCCAAGAATAATATGCTGAGAGGATTGTTTAATAATATCCTCTTCCATCTCCACTGAATTGGCAATGCGATACTCGAAAAATAGCTCAGAGAAGTCACCGCCTTTGGAAATGGCAATCCCGAGGATTTTTTTTATTTCTTC
>CAZPNF010000192.1:3295-4764 GCA_964587715.1 uncultured bacterium
TCTTCCCTGGTGATGTGGAAACTTTCCTCAAAAAGGAAAACAGATGGAGATGGGATTTTTTCTGCAGCAAATAAATCATGCCAGAGATTGGTTTTTGGTGTTTTCATAATCCCTCTTTTAGTTATTGAACTGTATCACTCATCCTGATTTAAAACACGGCTACGCAATCGTTTGATTTCACTCCTCCGCCGTTTGGCTTTTAGTCGTTTTCTTTTCATTTCATAAGAAGGTCTGGTCTTTTTCCTTGGTTTTGGTTTTTCTGAAGCTTTCCTGATTAACTCTACAAGACGATAAACGGCATCCTTGCGGTTTTGTTCCTGCGTTCTGCAGCGTCTTGCATCTATAATAAGTACACCAGCCTGGTTAATCCGTTTTTTATAGAGAGACAGCAAACGCTGACGCACGTCATCGGGTAATGATGGAGAATGAGCCACATCAAATCTGAGCTTTACAGCTGTGGCAACCTTGTTGACATTTTGGCCTCCGGGTCCAGATGATCTGATAAATTCAAGTTGAATTTCTCTCTCATCTATGGAAATTGTATCGGTGATTTGTATCATTGGTTACTATTCATTTTTTTCATCTTTTCAGGATTCTTTGAACCCCATATATTATGTTTAATTTTATCAATCAGCTTTTTAGCAATCTCTAAGGATTTCAAAGCCTGTCCGCCTGAATAAATGCTGAGGAACTCATTGGCAAGGGAAGGGTTCTTTTTGTACAGTTTCAGTGCTGTTTCTTCAATGACGGGCTGCATGGCCAGAGCCTGGTTCTCAAATTTACTCCATGTATCCTGAACATATTCAATGGTATTGCCATAATTTTTATCCACCATTTCTCCCAAAAGAGTAAAAACAGAGGAGGCTGATTCCATGTCCAGTCTCCATGTTTCATCAGGTACGTTGAAATGGAAATCAAGTAAGTTTCTCCTGGTAGTGTAAAAACTTTCAGGAGCATTGTGGAAAGCTTGAGGGATTCTGGTTGCTCCTAAGTACCACGGGACAAAAACGCTTGAACAGGGTTGGTCCAGTGCTCGCCAGATAACTGTGCCGATCATGGGAACCATTTCACTTCTCTGCTCCACGACTGTGGTTCTGTGAGTAGTATAATTGCAGATCGTATAAGGAGTTTTATGCGGGCTTTTTTTGTAGCCGTACGATTTGTCAAGATTCGTACCTTCGTAATGATCTCTTAAAATTGCCATTATGTCTCTGGTGGAAAGCTTGTGATCGGGTTTCACAGAAACAGGCAGGATACCTGTTTGGGATCCTTCCCATGTAATCGGGAAATTTTTATTAAGCAGTCTTGCCAGGTCCCACTGACGGCGTGTATTGGAGGGATTAGTTTGAGCTTTTTCTGGAGCATAAGCTTTTGCGAAATCAAAAGGTTTACCGCTTTCAGGATTATACCAGTCTCTTTTAACAGCATAATTTATCAATCCTGGTGAACAGATAAAGTTTTCTCTGTCG
>CAZPNF010000193.1:0-4752 GCA_964587715.1 uncultured bacterium
ATCTGTACCCTGCTTCTCAGAATGATCTCGGGTCTTCCTTTGTATTCTTTGATTAATCCTGTAATACGTACTTTCTTGTTGAGATAGAAATCTTCGGGGTTAGAAGGAAACTTATTGAAATCGCCGGCGAATATTACAGCTTGAAAGTACTTTCTCCAATTCCGATGGAAATTCAGAAAGCAAGTTTTCCCCGAGTTGTAAGTGCGGACCACCACTCCTTCAATCGTTATGGTCTTTCCGTAGTATTTATCAGCATCTTTCCAGGGTATTACATTTTTTTTATGTGAAAAAGACTTTTTTGCTTCCTTGACCGGTGTTATCTCGGGCGGTTGAAATACAGAAAAAGCCCAGAGTCCTTTTCTATTTTTGTAGGCTCTCTTCTCCAGATTCTCAAAATCTTTTCTGTGGCGGATGTTGGGTGAATAAAACTGTACTTCAGCATATCCTTTTCGTACTAACTCAGCATTTACAAATAAGTCGCCCACATATACATACCTTAGCAAACGTCCATATTTATCGCGATCTACAACATCTTTTTTTAGCCGTACCTTTTTACCAAGCACAAGTTTTTCAAGGAAATCTTTAGCAATATCAGCACCTGGTTCTCCGATTTCAGGGGTATTGATTCCCAAAAGCCTTACTTTCTCACCGTTGTTTAGCTTGAATGTATCACCATCATAAACAACACTCACTCTTTGCCTGCTGTAAGCGCATCCAGTTATCAGCAAAAATAGAACAATAAACTTAAAGGTTAGAAAATATTTCTTAGACATCATTTTGCCACCTGTTTTTGGAATAAGTTGGATTTCCGATGTTTTACAAAAACTTACCAAAGCGTTATCATATTGTCAAGGTCTTTTTCCCCAGGATTTCAACAGAGGAAAATTACTACAAAAGAGATTGACATTTATTAAGAGAAAGATTATATTGGAATGCAATACAAATTGTATATATTAAAAGGTAACACTCAGGAGACAATGGAAATGCAAAAGCACTCTATGAAAAGAATTATGGTTACTATTCCACCGGATCTTCTCTATGAAGTTGAAAAAAAGGCAAAAGAGAATAATTCCAATCGCAGTAGACTCATAAGGGAATCCCTACGGATTTATCTGGATGATTTGAAGAAACGAACATTGAGGGAAGAGCTTAAAGAATTTTATCTTTTAAATGCTGAACGAGATCGGCAAATTGCTGAGGAGTTTTCTTATTCTGACTATGAACTAGAAAAGAAATTGGCAAAGCAAGAGGAAAAGTAAAAATTGGATGCTACAGAATGTAAACGCGGGGAAATTTATATTGTAAACCTGGATCCTGTTATTGGAAGTGAGCAAGGTGCACGCCGGCCTGTGGTAATTATCCAGAATGATGTAGGGAACAAATATAGTCCAACCACAATTGTGGCAGCAATTACTTCCCAGTTTTCTAAAAAGGTTTATCCTACAGAGGTGTTGGTAAAAGCTGGTAGTGGAGGGTTAAGTATGGATTCTGCGATTTTATTGAATCAGATAAAAACGATTGACAAACAGCGACTTGAGAGTTGTATTGGAAAGCTGAATGATGATATTATGGTAGAGGTGAATGAGGCAATTAAGATTAGTTTGGGTTTAGTGCCGATGTTTTAAAACCTTTGTAGACTAATCAATTCAAATGGAAATCCTTTTACTGGTTGAACCAGCGCATGCAAGGCATTTTTCAGTTGGTCTTCACTTTTAAAGTGGAGAGAACTTTCGATGATCTTATTTTTTGGGATGGATCACTACATCAATACGTCTATTCTTACGCCGCCCTTCTTTGGTCTCGTTAGTGGCTATGGGCTTGGTTTCACCGTAGCCAACGGCAATTGTTCTGGAGGAATCAACTCCCGCTGTGGCCATTAGATACTTTTCTACAGCTTCGGCTCTCTCAGTAGAAAGTTTTTGATTGGCATCGTCACTGCCCCACGAGTCCGTGTGACCTTCCACAGTAATTCCGCATCCTGGATATTCTTTAATGGCTTTCAGTACTTTACTTAAAAGTCCGAAATACCTGGGCTCAATAGTTGCTTTACCTATAGGAAAACTCAACCCGTATAGACGAATAACAACACGATTCCCCACCCTGAGAATTTGGGCCTCTTCGGGTGTGAATATTTTTTCGACATTGGCGAATTTCTCACGAGAACGTTTTTGCTGCTCCATGAGTTTACTCAGGCTTGCCTCTTTGGTTTTTAGATCTCCCAGTTGAGATTCCATTCTTGAAAGCTGCTCAGAGAGAGTTGCCAGTTGTTCACGTTTATCATTAATATCCTGTTTCACAGAGGAAAGTTTACTCTTCAGTGTATTAATATTCTGGATTATCTCTGCAGTAGGTTGTTTAAACCCATTTTGAAATTTTGCATTTAAATCAAACTCATCAGCGATTTTCTGAATTGGTTTCTCAGCATCTAAGAATACTTCTTCAAGTGTTTCCTTTTTCTCCTCTAATGCACGGATAGATTTAGCGAGAAAAATGGCATGCTGGGCTTGGTATTTAGCTTCCTGGGCAAGTTCTCGTGCTTCGTCAGTATCGTATCTGTTTTTGGCAAGAAGGGTCTCGGCTTTTTGAGCAAGTTCCTGTGCTTTTGTGAGAGTGAGAGGTGCCCGTTTTTTTACATCCTCTTCTTCGGCTTTTTTTATAAGAGTCTTTGTTTCATCTAAGTAATTGGCTTTGATGGATTCTAATTCTACCTTTCTGTAAGAACGCTCAGCTTTCCTGGCCTTTGACTGTGCCCCGTTGAGATTGCCTTCTTCCAGGGTCTTGGCCGCCTGAGTTAAAGCAGATTCTGCCTCCTCCCACTGCTTTTTGCGGTACTGCGGTGCTTCTGCTGCTAAGACATCGTTGCGGGCAGCAATACAGTCCGAGAAATTATTCTTGAAGAGTTTTGTGGTTTCAATTGATTTCAGGAAATAAACAGCGGCTAATTTGAGTTTTCCTCTGACGTCTTCTAAGTCTTTACTATTTTTATAGGCCTCATCAGCCTGCTGGTAATACTTGAGAGCAGTTTTGAAACGAGTGGGAGAAAAAATTTCAGCATCTGCAGCCTTAGCTTTTTCCATTGCTTCTTTTGCTTCTTTAAAGAGCAAAGCTTTTGGATCCTGTAAAATGTAGCCTGAACCAGTAAGAGGCATGGAGATTAATGAAAGTAAAAAAATAAGAACAGTAAAAATTACCTTATTGGTTGAATCACTCCGTTTCATTTTAGCACCTCCCGGAGTTGTGATGTGATGGAAGAGAAATAGTATGGAGGAAAGATAAAGACACCATTGAGGTGTTTTATGTCTCTTAGCTCAATTTTTCAAGAGCGCCGGAACGGATGCATTGAGTACAGACATAGATTCTTTTAGGCTTTCCATTAATCTTAACTCGTACTCTTTGCAAGTTTGGTAACCACCGTCTCTTGGTAAGGTTATGTGCATGACTTATTTTATTGCCCACCATGGGACCTTTTCCACAGATTTCACACCTTCGGGCCATTACCTTCCTCAATTTTTAAAATGATAAGCTTTGATTTTTAAGTATATTATTATACAAAATATTCTTCAAAAAAGCAAGCTGAAATGCAGATTTTGTGGGAACGAGACTCTTCGCATTGACTCATAAGTAAAGTAATTCTTAGAGGAGTTGGATTTAACAATCAGCTGCGGAGGAAAATTATTTAGATTTTAAAAAAGAATTTGATTTTTAAACGATAATCAATAAATTACAGGTAAGATTTTTGTTTCTTACAAAAAATTAAGGAGGGGATAACATGAGCTTAATCAACAAGGTTTTTGGGAGATCGCCTTTTGGGCCGTTGTTAGAACATGCTAAAAAGGTCCACGAGTGCGTCAAATTGATACATCCAATCATGGAAGCACTAATTAAGGAGGACTATGAGGAAGTACATAGACTCCAGGACCAGATTTCAAAGCTGGAATACGAGGCGGATCAGATTAAGCATGAAATACGTGAGAATTTACCGCGGCGATACTTTTTGCCAGTTTCTCGTGAGGATCTCGATGCCTACCTCCACATGCAGGACCACATTGCTGATGCAGCAGAAGACTTTGCTGTTATTCTCATTCTCAGACGCACTAAGATCCATCCAGATCTCAGGGAAAAATTTATTGCTTTCGTTGATCAAGCGGTTTCAGTAGCCGACAGATTAATGGCTGCTGCTGAAGAGATGCAGAATTTAGCTGAGACTTCATTTGGGGGAGCCGAGGCACGTAAAGTGTTGGGGCTGATTACAGGCCTTGGCGAGGAAGAGTGGAAAGCTGACCGTATGCAGCGCAAATTGAGTATGCATATCTACGAACGAGAAGGTGAGCTCGATTTGATTACTATCCTCTTCTATGAAAAGATGATAATTGCATTAAGTCAGGTTGCAAATGCTGCAGAGAACACAGGCGATGTCCTTCGTACTATGATTGTCAAGGGGCGATGAGCTTAGTCTAAGATTACTTCTGTCTGGAGGAAATTTCATGATCACTTTCTTTATTGTGCTCACAGTTCTGCTCGGTTTTTACATGGCCTGGACCATCGGCGCGAATGATGTTGCTAATTCTATGGCTGATGCTGTCGGTTCAAACTCATGCACTATACGTCAAGCAGTCATTGCAGCAGGAATTTGTGAATTCGCTGGTGCAGTTTTAGTCGGTGTACACGTAACGGACACTGTTAGAAAGGGTATCGTGGACCCAAATGCACTCATATCAATTTCTCATCTAACTCCCAATCAGGGTGCAGCTC